>NZ_JAKKRH010000037.1:0-46122 GCF_025654465.1 Shewanella sp. SM101 | reverse complement strand
TACGTGCCCAAATTGCTCGAATTCTCTGGCCCAATAACTCGCGCCGCCACACGCCTCCATAACGATAAGGCAAGGCTCAATTTTCGCGACAAAGGGCAGCAAGTCTTTGCGTCTAAGCATTTTCTTTTTGATTAACTTGCCCGCTTTATCGACGCCAACAGCATGAAAAACAGACTTTGCGATATCTAAACCGATTGTAGTAATCTTCATAGGTGGACCCGTCCTCTTTCTGATGAGTTTTAGCGACTAYATCGTGGCCCATTGCGAGGCCGATTTAAAGTGGATGGGTCCATTCCATTATCCATGGCGAGACTCACGCAATTTGTCTATTCGCCCTGCGGCAACTCCGAGGGGAGGTGAACTCCTGTCGCTTTGGTGTTGTCTGCGATTTGCTTAAAAAGATACGCATGTCCTGTCTTTTTTCCGTCATTCCCGCAGTGTTTTTGAGCGGGAATCCAGATGTTTGTATATGCCGATGAAACGATTAAGCACTGTCAATCCAGTGACACGCCGCCTTTTCATTTAATAAGAATTACCCCAATTCTGTTGTTTTGCCGCAAAATTTAACCATGGGTTTCTCGATAAACTTCTTTAGGCAAATTGATCTGCAATGGAAAAAGTAACAAAACCGACGCGACTGCAAACAGGTTCATGATGATTGGCTGGATGCATAACCAGCCGTTTTTGATCACGGGGTCGGTCCGGCCTGATGGCGTAAAATCTCGATTAAATTAGCATCGGCAGTCAAAACCATGGTGTTGCAGCTTTCTATGCAAGCCAAAATAGCGACCCGCGGCCCATTTTGCCAGGCGGCACTGGCATAAAACGCCTGCTGGCTTTGCTCACAATCCGCTAAGCTGTGATAAGCCCTCACTAACATGTAGGCGTCTGGGGTTTGCAAAGAGGCTGAGGCGAGAACCACATCAATCCCTGCGGCGGCCAATAGTGGTAAGGATTTTTCATGTAACAATTGATGGAACTGTGACCCAGTGCCTGGTTTTAATTGGTAACTCCGAATTTCAATGATATTTTGCATCGATGAGCATCTGCGAAAGTGGCAATAACAAGCCACTATGGTAAGTGGAAAACTCGTGTCGACACAGTGCAAATCCCAAGCATTTGCCGCGATACAACCACTGAATTAAAGATATTTCACTAGGTTTACTATGGCTTTTGAACTTGATAACTACGACCGCAAAATTATCGCCCTGTTGCAAAGTAATGCGCGCATCAGCTACACCGAAATTGGCCGGCAAGTCCATCTCACTGCGCCCGCGGTAACAGAGCGGGTGCGACGTTTGGAAGAGGCTGGTGTGATTACGGGCTACCAAACCCGAGTTAATTTACGCGCCTTGGGTTATAGCTTTGAAGCCTTTATCAATATTGTGGTGGATTCACATGCTGCCTTGGATGCTTGGGTTGCTGCGCATTCCGAGGTGTTAGCACTGCATGCGACCACCGGTAACCACTGTGCACTGATGCACATAGGTGTCACCTCGCCGGAACATTTACAAGGCGTGTTAATGTCGTTGGGTAAAATAGGTAAAACCAGTACCTCGATGGTGCTGTCGTCTCAGTTTGAAAACCGTCCACGCTGTCATGGTGATCAATTGCCGAAATCCTCCTAATGCGCTCCTCAAAACTGGCGCTTGCCAAGGGCAATTTGCAGCGTCAGTACCGCCTATGCTCAACCAATGCGCAGTGTTTTTTCGACCTTCAAGCCCTTGCTCACGGGGCAATTTAGCCAGCTTTCGCCATTTGTGCGAAATCCAAAGTAAAACCGGTTTAAATCTGTGAAATCCGTGGTTCACCTTGGCTAATTACTTGGTTTTGTCTATGTCCTGATAACGCCTGGCGCCTTATGATCTCGTTCGGCACTTGCCCTTTCTACAGCATCACTCAGTCAAGGAAAACACAGTGTGAATGACCCTAAACATGATTTTGATTTTTTCGTTGGCCGCTGGCGGATAGAGAACCAACGGCTGCGTCATCGTTTGCAACATTCCAACGACTGGGAGCATTTCGAAGCGAACCAAGAGATGCGATTGCTGCCTGGTGGCATCGGCAACTACGATGATTTCCTCGCACCCTCCTGGCGCCCGGGTTTTGTCGGCATGTCGCTGCGTTTGTTTAATCCGCAAACGCAATTGTGGAGTATTTATTGGCTCGACAATATCAACGCTGGTCTTGATGGCACCGGTAGTTTAATGCCGCCGGTCGTAGGTAAGTTTGAAAATGGTATTGGCATCTTCGAATGTGATGATGAACTGGATGGCAAACCTATTCGGGTTCGCTACAAATGGTTTGACACCTCTACCGAAACCCCGCGCTGGGAGCAAGCTATGTCTGCAGATCAAGGTAAAACCTGGGAAGTGAATTGGCGCATGCAAATGTTCCGACAATAAATTTATGGTCGCAAACCCGAATCGTGTTGAATGGCCAAGCAGTAGATTATGGATATACCCAAACAACCCACTGCTCTAGCACTTAAAAAATATAGGAAAATCATGCTAAGCACTAAATTAATAAACAAAATCACGACATTCCGCCAGTTGCACAGTCAAGGCGGTTTACTACTCAATAATGTATGGGATGTGATGAGTGTGCGTCTTGCCGAAAAAGCTGGAGCGACCGCAATTGCGACAACCAGCGCAGGCGTTGCATGGTCAATGGGATATGCCGATGGCCATACCATCCCCCGCAAGTGCGTGATGCAACATGCGGCCGCAATTGTTGCCAGTACCGAACTGCCTGTGTCTATCGACGTTGAAAACGGCTTGCTAAGCGCTGGCGAAAGCATGAACGACTTGGCGCAAGATCTACTGGCTGCAGGGGTCGTCGGCGTGAATCTGGAAGATACACAGGACGGTAGTATGCTCGACCTTGTGAGCAGCGCACAACGCATTCAACAATTGCGTGACGCCTGCAAAGCATTGGACTACCCGTTATTTATTAATGCCAGGATGGATGTATTGCTTCGCGGCGGAAACAAGGATGCCGACAGCTTAATCAACCGAGCTCAAGCTTATATTGCGGCTGGTGCAGATGGGATTTTTATTCCCGGGTTAATCGATTTAGCACTGTGCCAGCAAGTGGCCCTTGGTATCGATGCACCTTTGAACGTGATGGCATTATCGGGTGCGCCGAGCGCCAACGAAATCTTCTCCACGGGAGTCAAGCGTTATAGCGCAGGGTCCTTTATGGCAGAATCCGCATATAGCCATGTGTTGGCTCAGATGCACATATTTCAGCAAACCGGTTATTTGCAGCCCGCCGTGAGTCATTTGAGTTATGGCGAGATGAACCAGATGATCGGCTCGTTGGAAATTGCCGACTAAAGCAACGGAAGAGCCAGTCAGCATCAAGGCATGGCTGGCGCAAAAAAAGTGCTACCAATAAAAATTTATTTAGACACCCATTGTTAAATTTTGCTACGAAAATACAGAGAATAGGCAAATTCTTTACTGTTGAACTTGCTTAAAGAGAAATGTTTGCTGAGATGGTTAGCTCGGCCTTGGCGTAACACTTGGGCGCAGTTTCAGGATAACAGAATATGATTTAGCTTGCGGTATTTGCACTTCCGTATGCAGCAGATGCCGCCGTCGAGCCTATAGGGACACTTCTTGTTAAACGAAAGGGCGGCGAGTCACTAGAATGGCTGTGCTTAATAGCTTAACGATTAACTTCCATAATACATCAAGTGTTTAAGCTTTTTCGCCACCAAAGACTGGTCTGCATCGGGGTTAGGGTTAGAGAAGTAAGAATTGAAAGTTAAAAAATGCCAATGGCCGGTTTATTGCCGGATTTATTATTGGGATGAGTCGATTTTTTCTTCTGCTGAGCGATAAGTTTGTCTGCTATTGGTATTCTGAAATCCATTCAACAGTTTAAGAATGCCACTTACACAGATCTTTTCGCGCTCTCGAACTACATGTCCGGCCTTTTTCTATGCTTAATTTACAATCCCTGGTAGGGCTTTTCTTAAAAGTTCCAACTCCTTTTTGTTTGCTTTAATCCAAAGTTTTTTCAAGTTTGGTATCGAAGCCAAGATTTCTACTGTCTCTTTAGTCTTAATTACATTTGTTTCAACAAGATACAACGCAAAAATATTTTTATTTCCACGCAACTCGTCAATACTGGACAACTGTGGGTTTCCACTGAGGTCTAAAATTTTTACGTTGTCCAGCGTTGAAATGATAGAACCAAAATCTAACTTTTGACATTTATTTAAAGATAAGTAGCTTAAATTCTGGGTGTTTCCGGTAATTTCAGAGAGTTTGCTTGCATGGGATACACTTAATGATTCAACTGAGTCTGAGCATAAATTAATTGACTCTAATGAACGAACAATGGAGCAGTTTAATGAAATTGCGACATCAACTTTTAGATTAATAACTTTGGAGTTGAATATATTTACATGCTTAATCCCGTCAACCAATTCAGATGATTCATTTTGCTCAACATAACCTTTCCGAATGAATGCCATTATGGCTTTCCAATCATCTCGCTGCCACTCAGCGTTATATACATAATCCAATATTGGTAATATAGAATCGAAGGTAGGTAATGAATTTTCCCATCTCTGCCATTCTGAAACATTTTCTGGTGCTAACTTTATATATTTCTTAAAAGATGAAATGTCCATATTATCACTTAATTAAAATTGGGTTGTCGAATTCAGAACGTTGATCTCTTCCGGTATATTTTTGCATTTCTTTTGAGAAGCGCCTCTAAATTCTGATGATTTATTCTGTCACGCTATCCCTTTACTCACTCTTATTTGAGCTGACTAAAGCTTTAAAGCGAAGGTCACTCTTGCTCAGAGGGGTAAGTGCCTCGGCTTGGGTGAGATATTGCATAGTGATGTGGATAGCATCTTGATGGTGACTAAATTCCCTAAAAATACGCTTTGCAATCAGCAGATTTAATTGATGTGTAGCTAATGAGGCATGCTCATGCTTTATCTGTAAAATAACATCTTCTAGGGAGATAGGGGGAATTTCTTCCAAGGTTATAAGAAAGGCTTTTGCGACAGTCCTGGCGTGTGATAAATAGTCTGAGTGCGCATCTAAGGCGTAAATATGCTTGAAAATGTGTTTGGCTAGGGCTTTATTGCCGTTGCGATAAAAAGATTCGCCATCAAAACAAATATCCCCTAGTCCTTCCATTATCTGTCTAGGGTTATCCGATAGAGAAAGCGCTTCAATTTCTTTTTGGTATTCCGAAAACTGATCCATATTCTCGACCTTACTGGCAATACAGTGTGACTTTTCGACTATTGAAGTGGGAAGGCTGACAATCTTAGCAAATCCACAAGGTTAAAGCGTAACGGTCTGAATAAAATCAACATCATTTCTGCAAACTCAAGCTTAATTTCGGTATAAAAAAATGCCACTACAAGGGGTTAGTGGCATAAATGCATAAGTCTGGCATACGCTTAAAAGGGTGGGTAGAAGACTGACATCTTGGCTGGGAACCGTTGCAACATCAGCCTCTACGCCGGGAAGAGGGTAAAACCTTTGGGAGTTGAGGGGTAAAACGGCGCGTTATTGCATGCTCACTGGGCCGTCGATTTTGTTAAATGTCACATCGCCAGAACCTGCCGCAAGAATCGTTAATCCCTTAGTGTTAAAGACATTAATATTGCCTGAGCCGTCTGTGATGGTCACAGCACTTTGCACATTGGCGACCTCTATGTTGCCTGAGCCGTCATCAATTGCGGTATTGCCGCGAATATCGGTCAGCTTGATGGCACCAGAGCCATCTTCAATGGTTAGGCTGTCGTTGATTTGGCTGATTTCAATATCACCTGAGCCATCCTCTATGTTGATATTGTTACCACCGTTGATAGTGAGTTCACCCGAACCGTCTTTGACGTTCATGTCTGACGTCATCTTGCTGATCAAAATAGCCCCTGAGCTGTCATCAATATCCAGTGTAAAGTTCGCAGGGACTTGCAGTTTTAGGTCTATATAGGGCGAGTCATTGTTAGAATCTGTTTGCTCAAAGTTGGCCTTGAGCTTGGCTTTATTGGCTTTTTTCTCAAGGGTGAGAATGACTTTGCTGTCATCGTTGCCATCCTTATTGCTATAGATGTCGGCGACGAGTTTAATTTGGCTGAGGCCTTCGACACCGATAATTTCGAGACTGCCTGCGCCAGTTTCTGCAATCAGGCCTTGTAAGTCTTGGCTATTGAGGGTGAGCTCGCGTTGTTGGTGGTCTAAGTCTGGCATGCCTGCTGCGTTCACATTAAGAATGCAGCCAGTGAGCGATACCCCAGCAGTAAAAAACACTATAAAAGCGAGGGTGAATATAAATGGGCGTAGTGACATGTTAGCTTCCTTGTTTATCTGGCACTCGATTTTTTGGGTGAGTGCTGAGTCGTCTTGCGATGAATAAGACATTGCACAGCCCATGCCAATTTTAAGTTTCATTTATAATCAATTGGTTAAGCTAAAAATTGTCCGAGGTTCACTATGCGGACATGTCCGCTACATGGGTGATTTACTCATAGATTAGTGAAATTGCTCATTTATTAAGTTAGTTTAAGCTCCGTAAGTCACGCGGAATCAAAAATACAAAAAACATAAGAAGGGATGCAGATGGATTATTTAACGACGAACAAGACGGCTTGGGATGCGCGCACTCGGGTACATTTAACTTCTGATTTTTATGATGTGGCGGGCTTTCTTAGTGGTAAGACTTCGCTGCGGGAAATTGAGCTAGGTGAACTCGAGGTTGCAGGTAAAAATTTGCTGCATCTGCAATGTCATTTCGGCTTAGACACCTTGTCGTGGGCGCGAATGGGAGCGAGAGTCACAGGCGTCGATTTGTCAGAGGTGGCGATTGTTGAAGCGCAAAAGCTGGCAGGACGGACACAGTTGTCCGCCGAGTTTATCTGTAGCGATGTTTACAGTGTGGCGAGCAAGGTTGAGCCTCACGATATTGTGTTTACGTCCTATGGTGCCATTGTGTGGCTGCCGGATTTAACCCTGTGGGCGCAGACGGTTGCCGACTGTTTAAAACCCGGCGGACAGTTTTACATGGCCGAGTTTCATCCGGCGCAGCAGTTGTTCGATGGCTATAGCTATTTTAATCGGGGTGAGCCAGACATAGAGCTGGAAGGCACATATACCGAAAATACCGGTGATGATCAGCAAACCTTAATGTGCTGGTCGCACAGTTTATCTGAAGTGATCAATGCGTTATTGCAGGCGGGCTTAGTATTGGAGTTCTTCCACGAGTTTGATTTTAGCCCCTATAACTGCTTTGAAGGGCTCGAAGCGCAAGCCGATGGTCGTTATGTGTTAACACACCAAGGGCAGAATGTGCCCTTGGTGTACAGCATAAGCGCGCGTAAGCCTGCGTAATCACAGCCTTTTGTAATCGAGATGATCAGCGACTACGGTAAACCGGATACTTAAGGTATTGGTTATCGTAGTAAGGGCTACGTTCATAGAACCAGCGTAGGCGTGCCTCAGGATCGGCGGCAAACTCGGTATTGGTCAGTGCTTTGTCGAACTCAGCTTGTAGCTTAGGATCATCTTTTAGCATCTTGGCCGCCAGTGGCTCTACCGCATAATCTTCAATGTATTCAGTACGAGTGAAGATAGGATTGAAGAAACCCCATTGCAGTAAAGAATCAGGTGATTGCGGCTCAAGCAGTAAAATCGCCAGATCGCCTAGCGGTTGATCTGTACTGATTTTAATGGTGCCAGCGGGCAGTGTGGTGCTGACTTTGGTTAACTCTGACTCAGCTTTGACCGTTTGGCGGCCCTCAAAATCCTTAGTGTTAAACACGGGATTGCTGAGGGTATATTGCTGCAATTTCAACTCGGTTGGCTTTTTGATCGTGGTCATGCGAATGCCATGCACGTTAAGACGATCAATCACTTGAGTCCATTGCGCTGGAATATAGTAAGCACTCGGACGAGTGACCTTAATGTCGGGCACTGTTTCAGCCATCACAGGCAAGTTAGGGTAAAGCTTAGGTTCACCTGTCCAGCGCACAACTTCAGCGCCACTGATGGGGCTCTTTTCAAGTTGATAATCTATGCCTTTAAAATCCCAGCCTTTTTCTAATGGTGCTAATTTCCAAGTAAGGGTGATTAGCGGTGAGGCGCGGTATTTATCTTCTTGAATCGCACTCTTAAGTTTCGTCGCCTGTTCACCCACGGTTTTGAGGGTTTGCGCTAACATCACATAAGTGCCGAGCACCCTTTGCTTAAAGGGCTTTAGGCTGTGGTTTTCAACCAGAATGGTGGGCAAATGGCGAGCATCGCCATAACCGTTAGAGAAGCGCGGGCTTGGATTCCACAGCGACATGCCTTTGTTAATATCGGCGTTATCCACGGCAAAAATCAGTGCGCCGGGAATATGGCCTTGTTCCGTTAATGCGGCTTCAACCGCAGGTCTGTAGCTGTTTTCGAGCCAGCGGTAGCTCGCAGGGCTTAAGCCTTGGGCAAGGTTATAACCAAAGGTAACATCGTATTGATAGTCGATGCCGTCAGTAACATGGACATCGATATACAGATCTGGTTGCCATACGTTGATTGCGCGCAGCATGTGCTGCATTTCTAAGCTGTCTGCCTTAGCATAATCGCGGTTAAGGTTGAGATTATTAGCCGTAGTGCGCCAGCCCATATTCACTGGGCCACGTTGATTGACTCGATTAAATTCGCCGCTGCGCTCATGGGCATCAACACTAAACATAGGCACAAACAAGAGGTTAGCTTTATCGAGCAGGGCACTTTTATCGCCTTGGATAATGTCACGTAGCAGCATCATGCCGGCATCTTTACCGTCGATTTCTCCCGCATGAATTCCCGCCTGCACTAGCACTGTCGGTTTAGTGTTTTGTTTGAGGCGTGCCGATTCATTAATGCCTTCACTGCTGGCGATATACATCCAAATATCGCGCCCTTGTGGGCTCTTACCTAAGCTAACCTTTTGTAATTTATCTGTCTCGCCCGCGAGTTTGTCGAGCCAAGCGATAGTGGCATCGTAGCTTGGACTTTCAATACCGCCACTTTGCTCAAAGGGAGTCGCCCACTCGCTATCAACACTTAACATGAGCGATTCGCTGGCGCCATGCCAAGTGATGCTGGGCGGTAAAATCGCATCGTTGACAAAGGTGTTGGCTCGTTCAGGAATGGGCGCTGGTTGTGCTTCTGGCGCTGCAACTGTGGTATCGGCCAGTACATTAGTCGCAGTTTCAGTCGTTTGGCTATTCGCTGCTGGACTTGCATCCTGTGACGTTGTGATTACTGGGGAGCCAACTGCCAATGTTTCGGTGGTAGAGGCTTGCGCCATAGTGGCTGCCGGGGTTGTTTGGGTTGTGGTTTTCGCATCATTGGCAAAAGCATTCCCAGGGTACAGATTGCCCGTAGAGAGACAGGCAATGGCGATAACGGAGAAAGAAAACAAGCGCATGAAAAGAGTCCATATATCGAATTTTTATTAGGACGGTATCTTTTCATTAAACGCCCCGTTAACGCAAGGGCGGCTAAGGGTTATCCGGCATTTCTGACGTGGATTTAAGCACTAAGCGGAACGGTAAAATCAACTAAGCCGTTTTGTTGGGCGTTATCTGAGAAGCTGGCCGCTTGTGATAGGCAATGTCGATAATGGCAATGTCTTTATAAAGTGCTTCGACGGCAATCGCGAGCTGATAAATCAGCCAGCTATAACCTGTGAGTGCAAATCCCTGCGGCACTTGGTCGTTTACGGCTGTCACTGGATCTGCGGTTGATGCTTGAGTGGCTGCGACTAGGGCAAGCTGGAGTCTGTGTTGTAATTCTTGATCTAAGCATTCTGGTAGTGTCGGTAATTGTTGAGCTTTACCCGCTACAAATTCTGCAAGTTGTTGCAAATAGAAGGCAAGCTCAGAGGCAACCGCATTAATCTGCAGATAGGCGTCTTTGTCTTCTTCCTGCCAGCGGGTTAAGGGTAAGAGTTCGAGTAAGGTGATTAAGCGCACTTGTTTATTGGCTAACTGCGACAGTAGCACTTTGTGTTTTTTGAGGGTTTGACTTTCCCATTCCAAGGAGAAAAACAGTTTCTTTTGAGTGAGTACGGCCTTCATCGCAGCCTCCAGTCTAGCGCGAAAATCGAGCTCATGATTGGCGGGCGCTTTAAGATGCTCGGCTAATACTTCGGCCATATTGTCGATGGCATGGGTGAGTTGGGAGCGCCAATCTTGTTTAGCTTTAATCGGAAAAATGAACAGTGAGACCAAAATAGCAATCACGCAGCCGGAGAGGATGTTGGCCGTGCGCCATAGTGCCTCAGAGGTGTCATGGTTGGCGTCGCCGACCACGATTATGATGGTAAATCCGGCCACTAAATAGGCATAGCTGTAACGTCCGGCCGAAATAAAACAAATCAAGCTAACGGCTAAGATCAGCAGGCTCATGATTAGCCAATAACTGTCCACAGTGGCAACTAACATCACCCCATAAGCTGAGCCTAAACAAGTGCCTATCGCCCTTTGTAGCGACTTTTCAATCGCGCCGCCTACTTGAGGTAAGCTCATCATAATGATCACTATCGTGACCATGCTCCAAATAAAATGCGGTGGCGCCCAAATGGCATTAATAGTGACAGCAACGAGTAAGGCTAGCCCGAGCTTTAGGGCGTGAATTGAGCGGAAATGGCGATAGATAAAGTCGGCAAAGGGTGTGGCTGGGGCAAATACAGACATAGGGCAAAATTCCTTTGAGCTAACTTAGCGATGTTAATCTGGTGGCAGTATCGCAGAAAAACCGTGTCACTTGCGGCCATAGCGTCATAAAGAAATGTAAATTGCGAAATCTAGCAAATTGAGCTTAGTGGATGGCGCGGGAGAGATCACATTAACACTCAGATTAAATAGGCTTAACTGATGCGTGTAGAGGCAGGCCATTATACCGTGCTGCAGATATAAAAAAGGCTTGAATAAGCGTTGCCTATTCAAGCCTATATTCAAAGTGTTTGAGTTAGCTTAAGTTGCGCTCACTATCCGCTTTAACGTCAACTTCTGTGTATTTATCCATGATCAAGGCACAAGCCGCATCGCCAGTGATATTGAGTGCGGTACGGATCATGTCAAAAACCCTGTCTAACGCAAACAGCAAAGGTAAACCATCGATAGGAATTCCCGCAGCTAACAGCACTGCCACTACTAAGAAGGATGGGCCCGGCACACCTGCTTGACCAATTGCGCCTAAGGTTGAGGTGAAAATGATGGCCGCATAGGCTGTCATCGATAGATCAACGTTATACATTTGGGCGAAGAACATGGCCACTAAACCATAATAAATCGCGTTGCCGCTCATATTAATGGTGGCGCCTAACGGCAGTACAAAAGCCGTGGTTGCCTTAGAGACTTTAAGATCTTCCTCGCAGGTTTCCATATTCACTGGCAGAGTCGCCATTGAAGAGGCGGTCGATAATGCCATCACCTGCGGCTTCTTCATTGCCGAAATAAACTGGCGCGCCGACACTCTTGAGAAGAGTTGTACCACTAATGGGAAGAAGATAAAGCCGTAGATCAGAATCGCAGCCACAAACACGGCGAATAACTTAAACACGACTTCTAGTGCATCGAAACCGAAAGTGCCGACAGAATCGGCCATCAAACCAAATACACCGATAGGGGCAATGATCATCACGCAGTTGATCATCCACACAAATGCATCGACGACTGTGTTGAGTGCGGCCAAAATAGGCTTAGCGCCATCGCCTTTAACTTTAGTCAGTGCGATGCCGAAGAAGATACTAAAGACTAAGATTTGTAATATGTTACCGCCGTTCAGCGACTCGAACACATTGGTTGGGATCATGCCGATAAAGGTATCCATTACCCCGGGTAATGCGCCATGTTCCTTGGTTACTTCCATCAAGTCTGTACTGCTGTGGGCGGTAAAGTCAACGCCTGCACCCGGTTGGAACAGATTACCCATCAAGAGTGCAAGCACAACGGCAAAGCCCGACGTGACAATAAAAAAGCCGAAAGTGCCAATGCCAATCTTACCCGCCGATGGGCTGTCACCTAAGCTCGCCGCGCCGCTGATGATAGAAACCAATACCAGTGGTATCACTAGCATTTTGATTAAATGGATGAAAATGGTTCCGAGTGGTGCAAACACACTTGCACTCTCGCCCATGATAAAACCCACCAGTGCGCCGATAATCATGGCAATAACCACTTGCACACCAATGTTACCTAATAAACTCTTGCTCTTCATTCTTGCGAAACTCCCCAGTTGCCGCAGCATTTTGTGTCATGCACAGACGATTTGAACCTAGACGACTCAAGCTTTAATGATTAAGGCTTACTCTAGGCTAAAGGTTCACTCTATGTTAAAGGCAAATGCCCGACATTTTTGACCGAGTAAAGTACCACAATTGCATAGTAGGGGATTGTGAAACATCACTAACCTTGGTTTCAAAATAACCAAAGTCTAAATCACGTTAACGTTAAATGAGGAATGCTTAAATTTATGCCATTAAAAATGAATAAAGCTTATTTTATTGTGGGGTTTTAACTGCCGAATTGATGAATTGTGATTTTTACTTTGATGGGCGCAGATATCCTCTCGTATTCTTGGGGCGGCTTGAGTCGTTAGTTACCCATCTTTTACTTGTATGAATCATGAGAGTGGTTAATAGCTAAAAAACCTCCATGACCATTCAACTCTGTGACTCACTCAGTTTTCCCTATGACAACTCCATTTCGAGGACATTATGAACATCACCTCATTTTTTGGCCCACCCGAATCGTTACAGTGCTGGATAAGAAAGTGCGTCGAACAACCTGGATTTAGTTATTGGCTGGTTTATCAAGATCTTGATGAAGGTGAATCCCTGCAACTGATCACTCCATTATTCCCGATAGTGAATGATATGAGAGACCTATCGGATGACGAAATCGATGCCTTTGAGGATAGCTTAGGCCGGAGTGACTATGGTTATCTGCTAAACACGGATCAGATTGAGGATGTGATCGATAACCTGATGCAGCAAAAAGCCCTACCAAGTGAACAGGAACTGCTTGAAGCTATTATCTTTTACTATGAGCGAGATGCGTTTATAGATATTTAAGTGTTTATTTTTATTTTGTTGTTTCTATATAAAATAAAATTACGTGTTGTTAGCGGTAAAATACCGACGGTTAACGTCGGCATTTGCGTTTAAGGCGAGGTAATAAGTTGTGCACCATTTAGTGGTTATTGAGGTATTGAGCGCCTGTTTATTATGAATTCAATTTCGCAAGCACTCTGAATACCTCTTGAACGCCCTAAGGCATTGCGGGGAAGGAGAGCGAGCTGCCAATCCCTAGAGGCAGGCCTAATGCCCAATATGCCAGTAAGAAACCGCTCCAAAGTAAAAGAAAACTGATTGAAAACGGTAACATCAGTGCCACTAAGGTGCCGATGCCTGATTCCTTAACGTATTTTTGGCAAAACACCACAATTAACGGAAAGTAAGGCATCAGTGGGGTGATGATATTAGTGGATGAGTCGCCCACTCGGTAAGCGGCTTGAGTCAAATCCGGTGACACACCTAGTTCCATTAACATGGGCACCATAATGGCACCAATCAATGCCCATTTGGCTGAGGCGGAACCTACTAATAGATTGACGAACGCCGTGAGAAACACAATTCCCACCAAAGTCACACCCATAGGAAGGGCTAATTCCTTTAACGCCAACGCGCCTTTAATGGCCATTAATGCGCCTAAATTGGATTGACCAAAAGCATAAATAAACTGGGCGCAGAAAAAAGCCATGACGATGTAATAACCCATGCCGCTCATGGATTTGCTCATGCCTTGAATAATGGCTCTGTGGTTGTTTGCCGTGCCAGCGGCATAGCCATACACGATGCCGGGAATGAGGAAAAACACAAAAATAATCGCCACAATGGAGCGCATTAATGGCGCTGAAGCACTGGTTAGGGCGCCGTCAGTAGCACGCCAAGCAGAATGTTCACCATAGGCGGTTAATACTAATCCTAATGCACACAACAACATGGCGGCCATGGCGAATTTGAGTCCGCGGCGCTCATGGGGTTGCAGTTCATCTAGGGTTGGGAGCGTGCTGGGATCGCCATTCACCGCAGTGTTTTTTAGGCGCGGCTCGATAACTTTATCCGTTAAGAACCAGCCAACTAAGATAATTAAAATGGCAGAAGTCGAAGTAAAAAAGATGTTATTTAGTGGGTTAATCGTTAATGTCGCGGCCGCGGGGTCGGCTGATAATCTTGCCGCTGCCTGAGTTAAGCCCGCTAACATAGGATCAAGACTCGATGGCACGCCAACGGTCGCAGAAAAACCACCGGATACGCCAGCGAAAGCGGCGGCAATACCGGCTAAGGGATGACGACCCGCGGCATAGAAGATCACCGCGCCGAGTGGGATAACGAGTACATAACCCGCATCAACCGCGACATGGCTCAGAATACCCACGGCTATCAATACCGGGGTGAGTAACATCTTGGGGGTAACAGATAAAATCGAGCGCAGCCCTGCATTAATAAAGCCAGTATGTTCAGCAACGCCTAGACCCAACATAGCAACCAGCACGACACCGAGCGGCGGGAAAGTCACAAAGGTCGTGACCATCGCCGAGGTAAAAGCGGTTAACGCACCACCATCAAGCATATTGACGACTTGAATCGGGTTACCAGTACGAGGGTCGATTTCATCAAAACTGACACCCGATAATCCCCAAGAGATCAACCAGACTAAGCCCAGAAACATCGCAAATAATACTGCTGGGTCGGGCAGTTTATTGCCGACGACTTCGACGCCATTGAGAAATCGCTGGAATCCAGTGACAGGTTTATGATTTTCCATTTGGGTGCCGCTTCCTAAAAAATGATGATTGTTATCGGTGATTATAAAAACGCAGCATTAATTTAAGCTTGGTTTAACTAATCGATAAGAAATAAAACACATAAAAATCTATCGCAGTGGCTTTAGTGCGGGTGGATTTAATCATCACTAAATCAATTTAGCCGCAAATAAAAAGCGCGGGTTCATGACTGAACCCGCGCTTTTTTATGAAACGATATTTTTGACTAAATAACCGTACCGAACAAATCCACTACGCGCTTATGCTTTTGGACCTGCGTTGCGGATAGCGTCTGACACTTGATACTTAGCGAAGTTTTTAGTGAAAGCTTCTGCTAGTTTCTGGGCGTATTCGGCATATAGCGCTTTATCGCCCCAAGTATTGATTGGATTGAGTAAATTGCTGTCTACACCACTTACTGCCACAGGAACGGCGAGGTTCAAGGTGCCTAAGTGGACGGTTTCCACATCTTTCAACTCACCGCTGACAATCGCATCGACGATGGCGCGGGTGGTTGGGATGTTAAAACGTTTACCTACACCGTGTGGACCGCCAGTCCAGCCTGTGTTGACTAAGTACACTTGGCTACCGAATGACTCAATGCGCTTCATCAACAGTTCTGCGTACACGCCAGCAGGGCGAGGGAAGAAAGGTGCGCCGAAGCACGTTGAGAAGGTGGATTGAATCGCCGAGGTTGAGCCGATTTCAGTCGAGCCCACTTTGGCGGTATAGCCAGATAAAAAGTGGTATGCCGCTTGTTCTTTGGTCAGGATAGAAACCGGTGGTAATACGCCAGATACGTCGCAGGTTAAGAATACAACCGCATGTGGCTCAGCGCCGCAGTTGTCTTCTTTACGTTGGGCGATGTGCTCCAGCGGATAGGCTGCGCGAGTATTTTCCGTTAGGCTGCTGTCTTTGTAGTTAGGTACGCGGTGTTCGTCCATAACGACGTTTTCAAGTACAGTGCCGAAACGAATCGCATCCCAAATCACGGGCTCATTCTTCTGGCTTAAATCGATACATTTGGCGTAGCAACCGCCTTCAATATTGAATACGCCGCCAGGTGCCCAGCCGTGTTCATCGTCACCGATAAGGAAGCGTTTTGGATCGGCAGAGAGTGTGGTTTTACCTGTGCCAGATAAACCGAAAAATAGCGTAGTGTCGCCATCTTTACCTACGTTGGCTGAGCAGTGCATAGGTAGCACGCCTTGGGCTGGCAGTAGGAAGTTCTGCACTGAGAACATAGACTTTTTCATTTCGCCAGCGTATTTCAGGCCAGCAAGCAGCACTTTACGTTCGGCGAAGTTTAAAATCACGGTTGCATCTGAGTTAGTGCCATCACGTTCTGGTACGCAAATAAAGTCAGGGGCATTGATGATCTGCCACACTGGTTTGTCTTTACGATTAAATTCTTCAGGAATGATAAATAGATTGCGGGCGAACAGTTGGTGCCAAGCGTATTGCGTGGTGACTCGTACTGGTTGGTAATGTTCAGTGTCGGCACCGACTTCGAGATCAGATACAAACAGTTCTTTATCGGCTAGGTAAGCTTCAACCCGTGCCCATAAACCTTCAAAAGCACCTGGATCGAAAGCCTGATTGACTGGGCCCCATTCGATATCAGCTTCTGAACTGGGTTCTCTTACAATGAAACGATCGCCAGGTGAGCGACCGCTGCGAGCGCCTGTTTTAGCAACTAATGCGCCATTGGCTGTCAATTCACCTTCGCCGCGTAGCAGGGCAAATTCGACAAGTTGTGCTGTTGAGGGGTTAAAGTGAACGCGGTTTAATCCATCCGCCATAGTGAGGTCTCCATTTGATTTGTAAGGTTATTTTAATATCGATCGTCTGCCGATTTAATTTTATTTATCGCCTGAGTCGTGCTAGGTGACAAAGTGAGGGCGATTGTAGCCTAAGCCGAGTGCAATGTGTGAGGGGATTATAGGTATGAATAAAAAATGGGCGCCAAATAGGGCGCCCATTTTTTAGGGGGAGTCGTTTTACTGCTGGGTTGTTGATGTTTGACCGTTAGCAAATAAGGTTGCTACGTCTATGGCATCAAAGGTGTATTTAGCGTGGCAATATTCGCAACCCATTTCTATCTTGCCATCTTCGGCCAGTATGGCTTCGATTTCTGCTTGATCTAAGGTTTTGATCGCGCCAGCACTGCGTTCATGGGAACAAGTGCATTTAAAGCTCACATCGATAGGATCAAATAAGCGTACTTCTTCCTGATGATAGAGGCGATGTAACACGCTTTCTGCATCAAGAGTAAATAGCTCTTCGGCCTTGATGGTCGACGTCAGTTGGCTCAAGTGTTCGAAGTCGGCGTTGTGATCTTGCTGGCTTGGCAGAATTTGTAGGAACATGCCCGCCGCTTGTTTGCCGTCGGCAAATAACCAAATTCCCGTAGGTAACTGCTCAGATTGATTGAAGTATTCTTCAACACAGGCCGCAAGCGTTGGCTTGTCTAGTGCAACAACACCTTGGTAGCGTTCACCTTCGTCGGGTGTTAAGGTGATGACCATATAGCCTTGGCCGAAGAGTTCTGTGAGGCTAGCATCATCGGCGAGTTCAGCATTCCAGCGAGCCACACCGCGTAACTCTTGTAAATTGTTACCGTTGATCACCGCTAAAGAAACAGGACCGTTGCCTTGTAACTGTACGCTGATATCACCGCTAAATTTCAATGTAGCGGTTAATAGTGAGGTGGCTGCCATTAATTCACCCAGTAGCACTTGCAGTACGGCTGGGTATTCTTGGGCGCTGATCACTTGTTGATAGCTGTCTTGTAACTGTACCAGTTCACCGCGCACATCGGCATTATCGAACAAGTAGCGGTGTAAAGTATCTTGGTTCATCGTGTATCTCACTGTTAAAGGTCTTTAAAGCGCATGAGCTGGCGTCGTTGCTTTTTATCTGGTTTCTGATCGGGTATCGGGTTATTGAGCATGTGGAGGCGTCGTTGCTCAGCATTAATGGCCCGTTTAGCCAGACTTGTCGCGGTTTCTTCGTACAATTCTTGTGCAATCGCACCACTTTGGCGTAATTGCGATAATTTTTTTATGACGATCTCTTTATCGTCATATCCTTGGCGTATCTTAAGGACGGCGCCTATCTCGGCATTCCTACTAGATTTGGCACGCTGGCCGTTGTAATGTACTTTGCCGCCGTTAATCATTTCTTTGGCGATGGCACGGGTTTTATAAAAACGTGCAGCCCAAAGCCACTTATCGAGTCGAATGTCTGTTTTATCGCTTTGACCTTGAGTCATAGTGTCTCCAGCTAAAAGATCGATGAGTTCACATGCCGAGCAAGAAAATGCGTGAAGAGCATTTCTATTATGTTAAAGGGTGGCGTGCTTCACACCCTTTTATGGCGGGCAAAGTTAGCATAATTGGCCTATTTTCGCCAATTTGAATGCTGTTATGGGCTTGTTGCCAAATGCTGCCTAGGTTAGCATGACACGGTAATCGCCTAATTATTATAATCAGAACAGAGACCTGTATCGAGGGTCCACATAAAATATGGATTTATTAGATAAAGTTATCGCGAAAGCCATTGGCATGCCCCATAAGCCCTTAAGCCGGATAGTCTTCTGGTTGGGTTTTATTGTGATCATGTTGTTAGCCGCGCAAATTACATGGAAATTAGTGCCTACTAGCTCATCACCCAGCGCTTGGTCGCCAACGCCCGTCAACCTGACGGGTAAAGGTGCTGGGCAGGTTGATCTTGCGGGTTTACAGCAGCTTGGTCTCTTTGGTAAGGCAGATGCTAAATCTGAAAAGCCAAAAACTGAGGTTGTTGAGACTGTGACCGACGCGCCTAAGACCACACTCTCTATTCAGCTCACTGGCGTTGTTGCATCGACAGCGGATCAGAAAGGCTTAGCGATCATTGAGTCAAACGGCAGCCAAGAGACCTACAGCTTAGGCGATAAAATTAAGGGCACTTCGGCATCACTGAAAGAAGTCTATGCCGACCGTATTATCATCACTAACGCTGGCCGTTACGAGACATTAATGCTCGATGGCTTAGTTTATACTAGCCAAAGCCCAGCCAATCAGCAGTTACAACAAGCTAAGACTAATAAGACTGGCTCGGCAGTGAGCCGTGTTGATCAACGTAAAAATGCCGAAATCTCCCAAGAACTCGCCGAATCCCGCACCGAATTGTTAGCCGACCCTAGTAAGATCACCGATTATATTGCCATTTCACCTGTCAGACAGGGTGACGCTGTGGCGGGATATCGCTTGAATCCAGGGAAAGACGCCAATTTGTTTAAGCAGGCGGGTTTTAAAGCTAACGATTTAGCCAAATCAATTAATGGATACGACTTGACCGTAATGAGTCAAGCGTTAGAAATGATGAGCCAATTACCCGAGTTAACCGAAGTTTCTATTATGGTTGAGCGGGAAGGACAATTGGTTGAAATCATGTTTAGTTTGCCGCAATAACACGCGTTAGAGGAAAGAAAAAGAATGAATAACAAAAGGATTCGACGCAAGCTGATTGCAGGGGTTGTTGCGGGTGCAGCCATGTTCTCCTCCCAATTCGCTTGGTCTGAACAGTATGCGGCCAACTTTAAAGGCACGGATATTCAAGAATTTATCAATATAGTTGGTAAAAACCTGAATAAGACCATCATAGTTGACCCGACAATTCGCGGCAAAATCAACGTTCGCAGTTATGATCTGCTTAACGACGATCAGTATTACCAGTTTTTCCTCAACGTCTTACAAGTTTACGGTTATGCCATCGTCGAGATGGAAAATAACGTTATTAAAGTCATTAAAGACAAAGATGCCAAAACCGCTGCAATTCGAGTCGCTAACGATAACGCCCCCGGCCTTGGTGACGAAATGGTGACGCGTATCGTGGCCTTGTATAACACGGAGGCTAAGCAATTAGCGCCGTTATTGCGCCAACTTAATGATAATGCGGGTGGCGGCAACGTAGTGAACTACGACCCCTCCAATGTCTTGATGTTGTCTGGCCGTGCTGCTGTAGTGAACAAGTTAGTCGAAATTATCCGTCGAGTAGATAAGCAAGGCGATACCTCGGTGCAAGTCGTGCCGTTAGAATTTGCTTCTGCGGGTGAAATGGTACGAATTATCGATACCCTTTATCGTGCTACCGCTAACCAATCCCAATTGCCAGGCCAAGCGCCAAAAGTGGTTGCTGACGAACGTATCAATGCCGTGGTCGTGAGCGGTGATGAGAAGAGCCGCCAACGTGTGGTCGAGCTTATCCGTCGTCTCGATGCCGAACAAGCCAGCACAGGTAACACAAAAGTTCGTTATCTACGTTATGCCAAAGCAGAAGATTTAGTTGAAGTGCTGACCGGTTTTGCCCAAAAGTTGGAAGGCGAGAAAGATCCGAGCGCTCAGGCTGCAGGTGGTAAACGCCGTAATGAAATCAATATCATGGCGCATACTGAAACCAACGCCTTAGTGATCAGTGCTGAACCCGATCAGATGCGCACTATCGAGAGCGTGATTAATCAACTCGACATCCGCCGTGCTCAGGTACTCGTAGAAGCCATTATCGTGGAAGTCGCCGAAGGCGATAGCGTCGGCTTTGGGGTCCAATGGGCCGCGAAAGCGGGTGGTGGTACTCAGTTTAATAACTTAGGCCCAACCATAGGTGAAATTGGTGCAGGTGTATGGCAGGCGCAAGATCAAGAAGGGACATTC
The DNA here is from genome assembly GCF_025654465.1 of Shewanella sp. SM101. Lineage (NCBI taxonomy): Bacteria > Pseudomonadati > Pseudomonadota > Gammaproteobacteria > Alteromonadales > Shewanellaceae > Shewanella > Shewanella sp. SM101. Next base: position 25,589 of record NZ_JAKKRH010000037.1, on the reverse strand, counting down.
ATCACTAACCCGAGCACTGGTCAGGTGATAGGTCAAAACCCGAGTACTAAGGGAGATGTGACGCTACTCGCCCAAGCCTTAGGTAAAGTGAACGGTATGGCTTGGGGCGTGGCCATGGGCGACTTTGGTGCCTTAATTCAAGCAGTGTCGAGTGACACTAACTCAAACGTACTGGCAACGCCTTCTATTACGACCTTAGATAACCAAGAGGCCTCGTTTATTGTGGGTGACGAAGTGCCTATTCTGACAGGTTCTACCGCCAGCTCGAGCAACAGTAACCCATTCCAAACCGTTGAGCGTAAAGAGGTTGGGGTTAAACTGAAAGTGGTGCCACAGATCAACGAAGGCAGCTCAGTTAAGCTGACGATTGAACAGGAGGTTTCTGGGGTTAACGGTAATACAGGCGTGGATATTTCCTTCGCGACTCGTCGCTTAACCACTACCGTTATGGCGGATTCTGGTCAAATTGTGGTACTCGGTGGTTTGATCAACGAAGAAGTGCAAGAAAGTATACAAAAAGTACCGTTCTTGGGGGATATCCCTATTCTAGGACATTTGTTTAAATCTTCTTCGAGTAAAAAAACGAAGAAAAACCTCATGATCTTCATCAAGCCAACGATTATACGTGATGGCATCACGATGGAAGGGATTGCTGGGCGTAAATATAATTATTTCAGAGCATTACAGCTTGAGCAGCAAGAGCGTGGCGTGAACTTAATGCCAAATACTCAAGTGCCAGTGTTGGAAGAATGGAATCAGTCTGAGTATTTACCTCCTGAAGTTAACGAGATTTTAGAGCGTTATAAAGAAGGTAAAGGCTTAGATACTCAGATGCGTAAAACGGATCCAACGCTCAAAACGCTCGATGAAAACAAAAACAAAGATAAAACCAATGAGTGAAATTCAACTATCCCAAGTCGATGACCTCAGCCAAGTCTCTAATGAGCTAGGCCTTGAAGCTGAAGGTGATGAGGTATTTCGTTCGAGCAGTAAAGAGCGTTTACCTTTTGCCTTCGCACACCGCCACGATGTGGTGCTCGCGCTGGGTGAAACGGGCGCGTTAAGCTTGTTCTATACGAGTAAAACACCCTTAACGGCTATGCTCGAAGCGCGGCGTTATTCGGGTGTTGATTTGCCTTTGGTTAAGCTCGAAGTGGCAAAGTTTGAGGCCAAACTCACTCAAGCATATCAGGCGAACTCGTCTGAAGCGCAGCAGTTGATGGAAGACATAGGCAACGAGATGGATTTATTCACCCTTGCCGAAGAGCTGCCGCAGACCGAAGACTTACTTGAAGGTGATGATGATGCGCCTATCATCAAATTGATTAATGCCTTGTTATCTGAAGCGATTAAAGAAGAAGCGTCGGATATCCATATCGAAACCTACGAGAAACAGCTTGTAGTGCGGTTCCGTATCGATGGTGTACTTAAGGAAGTGCTCAAGCCAAACCGTAAACTGTCGTCGCTGTTAGTGTCGCGGATTAAGGTTATGGCTCGCCTCGATATCGCCGAAAAACGTGTGCCACAGGATGGCCGTATTTCGCTGCGTATCGCAGGTCGTGCGGTAGATGTGCGGGTATCGACCATGCCATCGAGCCACGGTGAACGTGTTGTACTGCGTCTGCTGGATAAAAATACTGGCAACCTCGATTTAGAGCAATTGGGGATGACCGACAGTATTCGGGTTAAGTTTGAAGATCTTATTCGTCGCCCTCACGGGATCATTTTGGTGACTGGCCCAACGGGCTCGGGTAAAAGTACCACTTTGTATGCGGGTTTGACGGAGATCAACTCCAAAGACACCAACATACTCACAGTAGAAGACCCTATCGAATACGAGTTAGACGGTATCGGTCAGACCCAAGTTAACACTAAGGCCGACATGACCTTCGCCCGTGGTCTGCGCGCTATTTTGCGTCAAGACCCCGATGTCGTGATGATAGGCGAGATCCGCGACCTCGAAACCGCGCAAATTGCGGTACAAGCGTCACTCACTGGTCACATGGTAATTTCAACCCTACATACCAACACAGCCTCTGGCGCGATTACACGTTTGCAAGACATGGGCGTAGAGCCATTCCTCGTGTCTTCAAGTTTGCTCGGCGTGTTGGCTCAACGTTTGATCCGAACCCTTTGTCCTAAATGTAAAATCGAGCATGTGCCCGATGCGCGTGAGCGTGAGTTGCTGGGCATAGCCGCCGATGACGACAGACGTATTTTCCGTGCCAATGGCTGTAAATCCTGTGGTAACAATGGCTACCGTGGTCGAACCGGTATTCATGAGCTATTACTGGTTGACGATAATGTGCGTGAATTGATCCATGGCGGCCGCGGAGAGTTAGCCATCGAAAAGTATATTCGTCAGTTTGTACCGAGCATTCGTCACGATGGCATGAGCAAAGTGCTCGCGGGCATCACCACTCTCGAAGAAGTGCTACGTGTGACTCGCGAGGAGTAATTTATGCCAGCATTTGAATATAAGGCACTGGATGCCAAGGGAAAGCAGCTTAAGGGCGTGATTGAGGCGGATACCGCCAGACATGCCCGCAGCCAACTGCGCGATCAGCGCATGATGCCCTTGGAAATACTGCCTGTTACTGAAAAAGAAGCCAAAGCTAAGAGCAGCAGTTTTTCGTTTTTCAAACGTGGCATTTCAGTTGCTGAATTAGCTTTGATCACCCGCCAAATTGCGACCTTAGTGGCCGCGGGTTTACCGATTGAAGAATCCCTTAAAGCCGTTGGTCAGCAGTGCGAGAAAGATCGTCTCGCGAGCATGATCATGGCGGTACGTTCTCGGGTGGTGGAAGGTTATAGTCTGGCCGATTCCTTGGCTGAATTTCCGCATATTTTCGATGATTTATACCGTGCCATGGTGGCCTCGGGTGAAAAGTCCGGTCACTTAGAAGTGGTGCTTAATCGGTTAGCAGATTACACAGAGCGACGCCAACAGCTTAAATCTAAGCTGACCCAAGCCATGATTTATCCCGCGGTTTTGACCACAGTAGCGATAGGGGTGATTTCAATCCTGCTAGCAGCGGTTGTGCCTAAAGTGGTCGGACAGTTTGAGCACATGGGCGCTGAGCTTCCCGCTTCGACCCGATTTTTGATCTCGGCCTCTGACTTTGTTCAAAACTATGGTGTGTTTGTGGTCATCGCCTTAGTGCTGCTGTTCGCACTCTTTCGGCGCATGTTAAAGTCACCTGCGTTTCGGATGAAGTACGATAATTTTTTATTGAGCATGCCGGTTGTTGGCCGCGTGAGTAAGGGATTAAATACGGCGCGTTTTGCGCGGACGTTAAGTATCTTATCTGCCAGTTCAGTGCCTTTGCTCGATGGTATGCGTATCGCGAGTGAAGTGTTGCAGAACATGCGAGTGCGGGCCGCAGTTGACGATGCGACCGCACGCGTGCGGGAAGGAACTAGCTTAGGTGCAGCGTTGACTAATACGAAGTTGTTTCCGGCTATGATGTTATACATGATTGCGTCGGGCGAGAAGAGTGGTCAACTTGAGCAGATGTTAGAGCGGGCCGCCGATAACCAAGACAGGGAATTCGAAGGTAACGTCAACATAGCATTGGGTGTATTCGAACCTATGCTGGTGGTCAGTATGGCGTGTGTTGTGCTCTTTATCGTGATGGCAATTTTGCAGCCAATTTTAGCCTTGAATAACTTGATTAGCGGTTAATTTTTGAATTTATGGATTATGACCAAGTCGATTGGCATAGGATTTTTTAGGAGAAGTAGTCGATGCAAATGAACAAGAAACATCAAGGTTTTACCTTACTCGAAGTGATGGTTGTTATCGTGATTTTAGGGATTTTAGCCTCTATGGTTGTGCCTAACTTGATGGGTAACAAAGACAAGGCTGACCAACAAAAAGCCGTGTCTGACATAGTTGCACTCGAAAATGCCTTAGATATGTATAAGTTAGATAACGGTGTTTATCCATCGACCGAACAAGGCTTAGAAGCATTAGTGCAAAAGCCTACGATTTCGCCTGAGCCACGTAACTACCGTGAAGATGGTTATGTAAAACGTTTGCCAGAAGATCCATGGCGCAATAACTACCTGTTGTTAAGCCCTGGCGAAAACGGCAAGTTAGATATTTTCAGTGCAGGCCCCGATGGTCAACCAGGTACCGAAGATGACATCGGTAACTGGAATTTACAGAATTTCCAATAAGATGCTAAAGCTGCGTCACGCTGGTTTCACCTTAATGGAGGTGATGCTAGTGATTTTGTTGATGGGGCTCACGGCTGCGGCTGTGACTATGTCTATCGGCAATTCTGGGCCGCAACAGGCCTTAGATAGAACGGCGCGGCAGTTTATTGCGGCCACTGAAATGGTGCTTGATGAAACCGTTTTAAGTGGCCAGTTTATTGGTATTGTGATTGAGAAAACCAGTTATCAGTTTGTTTTTTATAAAGAAGGTAAGTGGGAGCCTTTGGATAAAGACAGACTCTTATCTGAAAAGCAAATGGAGCCAGGGGTTGTACTGAACTTAGTGCTCGATGGTTTACCTTTGGTACAAGAGGATGAGAAAGACGATTCTTGGTTCGAAGAACCGCTGATTGAACCCTCTGCCGATGATAAGAAGAAACACCCTGATCCACAGGTCATGCTATTCCCGAGCGGTGAAATGAGCGCTTTTGAGCTGACGTTTATCGCTAAAACTAACAAAGGCCAGCAGGCCGAAACGTTAGTGGTCGGTGATGCGCTGGGCAGATTAACCATAGGGCGCCCCGATGAAACGCGTTAAGGGCATGACCCTACTCGAAGTGATTGTTGCCCTTGCCGTATTTTCGATTGCGGCCGTGTCTATCACTAAAAGTTTGGGCGAGCAGATGGCAAACATGCCAATTCTGGAATCGCGCACTTTAGCACAGTGGGTGGCTGATAATCAGATGGTCGATGCCAGACTTGATCCACAGTTTCCTGAAATCGGTAAAAAAGAAGGTCAAGTTGAGCTCGCAGGAAAGGATTGGTATTGGCGTAAAGAAGTGGTGAAAACGACGGACGATAATTTTCGTATGATCCGCATTAGTGTGAGTGAAGACGAACGATATCAGCGTATTGCCGCACAAGTGAGCAGTTATGTCCTTAAAACTAACTAGTGCGCAGCGGGGATTCACCCTGCTGGAAATGCTGATCGCCATCGCGATTTTCGCCATGATAGGTTTGGCTTCTAATGCGGTACTCAGCACAGTGCTGACTAACGATGAAGTGACGCGCGCGTTTTCAACTCGGCTTAAAGCTCTACAGCAAGGTTTTGGTGCGATTGAGCGTGATCTCGCCCAAATGGTGGCGCGCACGCCAAGATTACTCGAAGGTGGTCGAGGTTCGACCGTCTTCCAAACGGGCAATGATATCTTAGATTCGGAATCAGAAGCCTTAGTGTTTTACCGTTTAGGCTGGTTAAATCCCGACGGTTTATTACCGCGAGGCAGCTTACAGTCGGTGGCGTATGTGGTGCATGAAGGGCGGCTGGAACGTTGGTATTTTCCTTATCCTGAGCCTGAGTTTGGCGCCGAGCCGGTTAAGACAGTGATTATCGACAAAGTGCTGTCGGTGGAATATTCCTTCTTCATGGAAGACAAGTGGGAGCGTAAAGTCGAGGCGACTAAGTTACCTAAAGCGATCGCCATGGAGATTGAGATTGAAGGTTTAGGCAAGATCCAACGTAAGTTCTTGTTGCCGCTGGGTGCTGTTGCACCAGAAAAGTCTAAGGATGACGATAATAAAGACGAAAATCCTGACGATACGAACAAAGATAAAGACAAAGATGGTGATGGAGTCGATGATGGCTCGGGGAACGATCCTGGTGACGGTTCTGGTGATCCAGGTGATGGTGACCCTGAAGATGAGGGCCGCGAATGAGAACTCAATCTCGGTCTAAACAGCGCGGTGTCGCACTGATAGTTGTGCTCTTGATTGTGGCCATGGTGGTGATCATCGCGACAAATATCACAGGTCGTAATCAGTTATCCATGCGTCGAACGTTGAACTTGGCCCAGTACGATCAAGCCTATTGGTACGCGATTTCTGCTGAAGAACTGGCGAAGAAGATTTTAAAACAAGATTTAGACGACTCGGAAGGTCGGGTCCACAGGCAACAATATTGGGCCATGGCCGATGTTGTGTTTCCGGCGGAATACGGTGAAATTGCTGGCAAGATCACTGATATGCGCGCCTGTTTTAACTTAAATGCCTTGTCTGTGACCACGAAAGAGGTGGAAAACAGTCAACCTAAGCTGCCGCTGGCGGCGAAGCAATATAAGGCCTTGTTGGTGAGTTTAGGGATGGACGACTTTAGTGCGGACCGTCTGACCCAGACCTTAAAAGATTATATCGACGAAGACACCACTGCTAGCCCTTATGGTGCCGAAGATGCGGAATACGAAGCGCGAAATGTGCCTTACCGTGCGGCCAATACACTGATGAATCATCGCAGTGAATTACGGGCAGTGATGGGATACACCCAAGATATCTATTTGAAACTCTTGCCCTATGTATGCGTTATCCCTGGCAATGACAGGCAATTACTGAATGTGAATACCTTGGAAGTCGAGCAAGCGGCACTGTTAGCTGGCATGCTCGAAAATCAGATTTCGGTAGGCGAAGCAGAAAGTATCATCAACCAACGCCCCGGCGATGGCTTTGCCAAGATAGATGACTTTTATGAAAGCTCATCCATGGGATCGATCAAGTGGGAAGGTGCCATGAAGTCGAGCTTTGTCATCGATAGCCAATATTTTTTATTGGCCTCGGGGGCGAAGGTTGATAACGCCGTATTTAGAATGGAAAGTGTGCTCAAAAAGAGCGGCGGTAATAAAATGGAAGTGCTCACCCGTCAGTTTGGTGGCCAAAAATAATGGCAGTGCTCACCCGTCAGGGGTTGATGTTGGTGGCCAAAAATAATGGAAGTGCTCACCCGTCAGGGTTTGATGTTGGTGGCCAAAATAATGGAAGTGCTCACCCGGCAGAATCTGGTGGACAAAAATAATAGCAACGAGCTCAGTCACGCTTTCTTGACTGGGACTGGTGGAGAAAAACTGTGAGTGAACGGCTATTTATTCGCTTAGGCAGAACAGCAGAGCAAGCGTGCTCTTGGCTCGTTTGGTCAGAGCAAGAACAGGAAATTATCGCCTCTGGCGAGCTCGCCAATGCCCAAGGTTTGTCGACCTTAACCGAGCGTGCGGGCAATCGTCCCGTCGATGTGTTAGTGCCCGCCGCGGCGATGACGCTCACTAGTGTGCATTTGCCCGAAAAAGGTCAACGCCAAGCCTTGAAAGCCTTGCCTTTTATGCTCGAAGAAGCCTTAGCCGATGATGTCGATGCCATGCATTTTACTGTTGGTCCACGTGATGGTGATGCCTTAAGTGTGGTCGCAGTGGCCCATGAGCAAATGCAGACTTGGCTGAGTTGTTTGACCGAAGCGGGTTTAAAAGTGAAGCGCATTGTGCCTGATTGTTTAGCCTTGCCATTGCAAGAGTGCCAATGGGCGGCAATGAATTTTGGCAATGAGCTATTGCTGCGTACCGGATTAGCTTCGGGCCAGAGCTTACCTCTGCCTTGGTTGCCAATTGCGTTAGAACAACTTAAGCCTGCACAGGGCGAAGTCTCTGTCGCCAGTTATACCGAGATGCAACTCGAGGGTGTCGAGCTTAAGCCGCAGTCACTTGAGCTACCTATGTTAGTGTTGGCCCGCGGTATTTTGCATGCGCCAGTGAATTTACTGAGCGGCGTTTACACGCCGAAGCGTGAATACAGCAAACAGTTGGTGATGTGGAAGAGCGCTGCCATCGTTATCGCCATCGCGTGCGTGCTGGCCTTAGTGAATAAAGGGCTGACTATACATCAAGTCAATGGTCAGGTTGCCGATCTTAAAGCCCAGAGTGAATCCATTTATCAGCAAGTGATCCCGGGAAATTCGCGCATTGTTAACCTACGTTCGCAGATGGAAAGTCAGTTACGTGCATTGCAGGGACAGGGCAGTGGTGCCGAGTTTTTTGCCATGCTCGATGGTTTACAGGATGCCTTTAAGCAAGTGCCTGAACTTAAACCTAATAGCCTAAGATTCGAAAGCGCGCGTAACGAGATCCGTATGCAAGTGAGTGCGAAAAATTACGCGCAGATCGAGAAGTTTAAAGAGATTGTCGGTCGTCGTTTTCAACTCGATGGCGGCACTATGAATAGCGGTGAAGAGCAAGTCACCAGTACCTTAACCTTGAGGAGCAAATAAGATGGATAATTTGCGGACTTGGTGGCAAGGGCTCGCATCGCGCGAGCAGCAGTTAGTAGGCTTTTGCTCGGTATTTTTAGTCATTGGTATTTTTTATTGGGGTGTTTGGACGCCGATTGCCAATGCTGAAGCCGATGCATTACGTAACCTCAATGCACAGCAACAGACGTTGAACTATGTAAAACAAACGGCGAATAAAATAGCGAGTCTTAAGCAGAACGGTGCTAAGCCGACTACGTCGGGCAGTTTAAGCTCTGTGGTTAACCAAACTGCGGGCAATTATGGGTTAGTGATTACTCGCATGCAGCCCCAAGGCGATAAGATCCAAGTGTGGATGGACGATGTTCCTTTTGATGCCTTGTTAGGTTATTTGAGTGAGTTAGTACAGAAGAAAGGACTTTCACTCGAAAGTGTTGATTTGGCTGAGGCCGATGTACCTGGCTATGTCAAAGTGAGACGTATCCAATTAGCGCAATAAATTAAGGTGTAGCTGTGAGTTTGATAAAAAAAGTCATCATAGGCGTACTGATTTATTTAATATTTTTAGTCGTTCTATTCCCCGCTAAGATTGCGATAGCGTTAGCCCCATTGCCCGCGAATATCAGTGTTTCGGGTGTGAGTGGCAGTATTTGGTCTGGCAGCATAGAAACCTTAAGTATGCCGCAGCGCCAGGTAGAGCAAGTGCGTTGGGATCTGAGTCCTTGGGCGCTATTTTTAGGTAAAGTGAAAGTGGATTTTCAAGTGGGCAGCCGCGCAACACCTGTCAGTGCTAAGGGATTAATTTCTTGGTCTATGGGAGGCTTAAGTGCGCAGGGGCTACGTTTCGAAGCGCCGGATAGTTTTTTACTCGGCAATGCAAAACTGCCCTTTAGAACCGAAATTACCGGTGAAGTCAGTTTGTTGGTTGAGACGCTAGAGCAAGGTAAGCCTTGGTGTGAACAGTTGTCTGGTAAGCTGTTTTTGAATCAAACCAATGTTAAGAATCAGTTTGGTAACTATCCTCTAGGTAATATTGAACTCGGACTGAGTTGTGTCGAAGGCAAAGCGCAATTGGCCACAGATGAAACCAAGAACCAGCTTGGTATTGTTGGTACCTTACAGTTAGATGAAGGCAATATGGTGAAGGTTGAGGCTAAGATTAAAGAAACGGCAGAGCAACCGGAAGATATGCGTGAGTCGCTGAATATTTTAGGTAAGCGTGGTGCGGATGGTTATTTCCCTGTGGTATATCAGGGGCGGATCCCTGGGTTATAGCGCTGTTTTAGATGAGCACTTAAACTTAATGTGAGTGCTCAGATGTGAAGGCCGTAATGCGAGAGTTGCGATTAAATGTCCGATCATAAAACAATGCGATGAATAGAAACGAAGGCACCTTAGGTGCCTTTTTTATAGCCTTTTTATCGCGTTAGATCAGTCAGTAGTGAGTGATAGTCGGTAATCGCGGGGAAATCTTGAAAGACTTTGACTGGTTTTTTACTGTCTGGGTTAGCAATCCCTAATTGATGACCCACACCGGCAAGTTTAGCGGCCTTGAGTATGGGTTCGCTATCGTCGATAAAGAGACAGCGACTTGGTTCAAGGTTGAATTGCTTAAACAAGGTGAGCCAGAATTGTGGGTGTTCCTTAGGGTAACCCGTCTCGTGGCTGGAGATCATGGCATCGAGCCCCGCGGCCAGCTCGGTATGTTCAAGCTTTAGGGCAAGACTCTTAGGATGCGCATTGGTCACTAGGATGCGCCGTTTACCTGCAGAGGCTAAGGCCGCTAAAAATGGCATGCTGTCTTGGCGCAGTTGAATACGATCCACTAAAGTGCGGTGCAAGCCCATAATGTCGAGCTGCAGTTGCTCCTGCCAATAATCGAGACAGTACCAATCGAGCGTGCCTACGACTTTCTCATAGGCGTTCACAACTAATTGCTGCGCTTCGTTGTGGCTCACACCTTGTTGTCGACTCAATTCCTGCGGTACTAAATTCAGCCAAAAATGATTGTCGAAGTGCAAATCCAATAGGGTGCCATCCATATCGAGCAGAACCGTATCGATAGTCTTCCAGTTAAACATGGGTATTTCCTATTTTTGCAAAACTGAATCACGCTTAGCATTGATTGTTGCACTGCGTAATACTCAGTGATGACGATGATTCGAGTCACTTGTATGCTTAAATCTTTGTGCTAGTCTTGGATGATTAATTATTTTTAGTCTGAAAATTAAGCGGTTGGATATGGATATCTGTTCTTTTGCCCTATTAGCTCAAGTTTCAAACCCCCTTAGTTTACAGCAAGAGTTGAATGCTTTGCTGCAACAAGACTGGTTACCCCATGTAAATCAGCGTGATTATATGGGTGGTTGGGATGTTCTCGTCTTACGCTGTGCAGCAGAGTATCGCGGTGCTCATCCTATCTTGCAAGCCTTCTCAATTTCTACCGGTCAGCACTGGCAAGATTTGCCTCAACTCGAATCGAGCCCTGCGTTATGCCATTTTCTACAATCTTTAGCCTGCCCAGTGAAATCCGTGCGTTTGATGCGCTTACATGCGGGGGCAGAAATCAAACCCCATAGAGATCAAGGACTCTGCCTAGAACAAGGCGAGGCAAGACTGCATTTGCCACTGCAAACGAATGAGCAACTCAACTTTTACGTGGACGATAAACGTGTACCCATGCAGGCCGGAGAGCTTTGGTATATCAATGCCGACCAAGTCCATTGGGTTGAAAATAAAGGGCAGGATGCGCGGATCAATTTAGTGATTGATTGCGAGGTCAATACTTGGTTAAGGGAGTTAATCGATGCTGCAAAGATCAGATCTTGAATTAGGGCATAGTTTGGATGTAGCTGTATTAACTCAGTTTGCTAATGCGCTACTGCTGTCGACCTCAGCAGGGGAGTCTAAACGGCTCATCGATCCCATGCTGAAGCAGTTGTGCCAAATAGCGGCAGTGGAGTTACACCCCGAGTCTTTTTTGGATACTGAGGCGAGCCATACGCCTTTTGGTAAGGCGGTGTCACTCACTACCGCGGCGCAGTGTGCCGAAGATCCCGAGCGGGGCCGAGTCTTTATACAAGGGATTTATCAAGCAATACAAGATCGTCTAAAGGCTCATTCTGGGCAGACTGTGAACATCTTATATGCGGGGACTGGACCTTTTGCTTGGTTATTATTACCTCTGCTGCCGTTATTTTCTGCGAGTCAAATTCAAGTGACCTTGCTTGACATTCATCAAGCCTCGTTAGATAAAGTCACTAAGCTTATTGAACACTTTGATTTGGCTGATCGTGTGGTGGAGAGTGCCTGTGCGGACGCCACGCTTTGGCAGCCAAATACAGTCGTAAAGTTTGATGTGATTCTTTCCGAAACCATGAAGCACTTGTTGCAACAGGAGCCGCAAGTGCAAATTTTTACCCATTTACAGGCGTATCTTGCAGATGATGGTGTGCTCATCCCGCAAAATATTGAGTTAGACGCTTGGCTTGAGTGTCGTACTGTGCAGGATTTTGTGGAGACGCATTATTTAGGACCGTTATTCGCGCTCAACCTACAAACAGCGCGCTTACTTGCCAGTGGAGACCGTAGCTTCTTGGCTGGTACTTTACTGCTCCCCGATTTCAGCCCGAGTGCGGTAACGCTTAAGTTCACGACTTCCATTCAAGTCTATGGTAATTCCACGCTGAGCGAAAACCAATCTCAACTCACGTTACCTCGATATCGACGTGAACATTGGCTTAAGCCGCTCTCATGCCTGGCTTTTCGATATGAGCAGGGTACTCATCCCGATTTTGTGTTTGATGTTATAGAGCAAAAACCTGTGCTTGTGTCGAGTGACGATCTGAGCTGCTTAGGCATTTATCATTTGCAGCGGCTTTGGCAAAAGATACAGCTACGCAAACGGGGAGTGCCATTCACTGAACCGGCTAATGAATGGCACTTAGATAAAACCTTGCTGGATCTTTGTGGAATAGGGCTCGAGCCGGGTCTAAGAGCTTTATATCAAAACGATCATCAGTCAGCTTTTGTTGCTTACATTCAGCAAATCGCCAAGCTAACCGCCGCGGATATTGCTGGGATTAATCAGCAATTAGGCGCTATTTCCCATGGATTAATGCCATCGGTCACAGTACCAGAAGTCGAAGACTTAAATTCTACAGAGGTTGAAGACTCAAATCCGGCGGCAGTACTTAGCGAGTCACAACTTAATTTTTGGCAAAATGAAGGCTACTTAGTGATCCCGCAAGTACTCACGGCAGAGCAATGCGCCGCAACACGAGATTTTATTTGGCAGCAGTTAGGAGCCAATGAACAAGATCCCACCACTTGGTATCAACCTCATGATTTTATGCAGAAAATCATGCTGCAACTGTTTCGCCATCCGCAACTGGACGCGAATCGACAAGTCCCCAAAATCCGTCAAGTGTTTGAACAGTTGTGGCAGCGAACTGATTTAGTCATGACAACCGATAGAGTCAGCTTTAATCCACCTGAAACGCCAACTTGGCATTTCCCCGGTCCTGATATGCACTGGGATATGCCGCTACAGCTCCCCGTTAAGTTTGCGACGCAAGGGTTAATTTATTTAACCGACACTGGCGAGGAACAAGGCGCATTCTGTTGTGTCCCCGGATTTCATCTCAAGATAGAGGAGTGGCTTCTCGAACAGAACAAGCCTGATGTTGAGCTTCAGCAACAGGATTGGTATCGCTGGCAAGTAAAACCTATAGCGGCTAAAGCGGGCGATTTAATCATTTGGCACCATGCCTTGCCCCACGGCGCCAGTCCTAATCGTGGGACGTTACCGCGTATGGTGCAATACATTAACTTTTACCCTATGGCTTCCTAATGGTTGATTTTAAAGAACAACAGCAACGCTATTGGTTGTTAGTTCATAATCCAGCCGCCCTGAGGGAGCTTGGCAAGGTTATGACTCTCACCAACTTTTGCCAATATTTGCGGCTTTTTTGGCACTTACCAGACTGTGGCGATGATACGTTACTGGCCATCTTGCATACTGGTAATCGACAAAGGATAGAGCCGGATTATTCACTCTTCTGCCAGTTTTGGGCGCCAGCAGACTATGACCCTAAACGCAGAGTATTAGAGTGGATGTCCGCCGCAGAAAAACCGATTCATCCTTTCTACTCGGAGCATATTTCTGCAGTACGGGGTCAGTTATTGTCCGCTTTGATCAAACCCCAAACTGCTCTGTTACCAGCGCCAAATCTTTCTGGGCTAGTAGAACAAGTACAGCCTGCCGGATTTATATTTCACCTCTCTCGCTGTGGATCTACCTTAGTGTCGCGCAGTTTTGCGGGGTTATCTAAATGCAGGGCGTTATCTGAATCGCCTTTGCTGACTCAAGTGCTATTGGATAGGAACCTATCAGACACTGAAAGACGCGCAGCTTTAATATTTTGCATTAATACCCAAGGTCAGTTGTTTCATCCTGAACAGCATTTGTTGATTAAATGGAATGCGTGGGATTTGCAGTTTTGGCCATTGATCCTATCACTTTATCCTCAAGTTCCCGTGTTATTGCTACTTAGGGACCCCGTCGAGATCTTAGCCTCACAGCAAAAGTCTGCTGGATATCATATGGTGCGACAACCGTCTCGACCTTTATTCCTTGAATTATCAGTACCAGAGGAGGGGGAGTCGATACTGGATTATCAATGTAAGGTATTGCGCTTGTTATTGGGTTATGGGTTAGAGATGAGTCAGCGTAACCAAGTGATGGTCGTGGATTATCAGGAGTTGTTACCCGCGATAGCGAATAAAATCGCAAATTGGTTTTCGTTGGCTCTCTCTAAAGAAGAGTGCAGCCAAGTCGAACAATGTCAGTTAATACATGCTAAAACAGCCACGCAGCCCTTTGTAGCAGATTCACAATCTAAACAAAGTTTTTTTTCGGCTAAGCAAAAAGAACAGATCCACCGTTATTGTAACTGGTCTAATCTTCACCTTTTTGAAACTAAAGGTTAACATAAATCTTGTATTTTTGTGTGATGTGAACTAGCTTTAGCCAACTATCTATATTAAAAAATATCAGCAAGTTAACGTTTTTATTCTAGGGATGGAAAATGCAATCATGTACTTCAAAGTCGTTAGCCTTTTTTATTCTGCGAACGCATTTCCCTGAGTCTCTCTTTAAACCTGTCATTCGATTTGTTGAGTTTTGCCCGTTAACCCCGAGCTGCCACGACGAATTAAAGAACTATAAAGCGCTGTTAGAGTTACTTATTACAGGGAATGTATTTGATGGTAGAAGACATCGTATTACCTAAAGCCTATTCATTGCGTTATGCGTATAAAAATGACGATGCTTTTGTATTTGCACTATTTTGTTCTGCAAGGACGGAATTGTCTCTATTACCGCTTCCCCCACAGCAACGAGAGCTGTTAGTGCAACAACAATACCGCTTACAGCAAGCGAGTTACGCTGCCCAATACCCTCAAGCGGTGACTCTAATCATTGAATATCAATCAATTTCTATTGGCAAAATCATACTTAATCCCTCTGCTAACGGTGTCCATATCGTCGATTTTGTCATCGCACCGCAATTTCGTGGCTATGGTTATGGTTCAGTCATTTTGGACTCGGTAAAAGCCTATGCCCAAGCAAAAGAGGCGAGTGTGAGTCTGAGTGTTGATCGACAAAATATGCGTGCGAAACAGTTATATCTTCGCTTGGGTTTCTTACCTTTTGAAATATCACCTACCCAAGAGTGGCTATCGTGGCCATCACCATAGGTAGTGTTGTTTGAGGGAAGAGGAAAGCGTGTGTAATCAAACAGATGATGTATAGATAGGTTTATTTTTATTAAGGAGTCATGGATGTCTGATTTTTTTCTCGGAGAAATTAAGCTTCTCCCATACAACTGGGCACCTAAGTATTGGACTTTGTGTGCAGGGCAATTATTGCCAATCAACACCAACCAAGCGCTTTTTTCACTCTTGGGTACGACCTACGGTGGCGACGGTATCAATACTTTTGCGTTGCCGGATTTACGTGGTCGCGTACCAGTTCACCCTAATGTTAGTGCAGGTTTGCCTCAGGGCAGTAAGGCGGGTGTTGAAAATGTAACCCTAGTACCTAACAACCTGCCAGTACACAATCACCTTGTGATGGCCAGTTCTACTGCCGGCGATACCACGTTGTTTGCAGGCAATAATATTGCCGCCGCCAAAAATGCAGCAGGGGAGGTCAATTTGTATGGGTCCGCTGCAAGTTTACAAGCGTTGGACCCTGCAACGGTATCCAGTACCGGCGGCAATCAAGCCCATGAAAATTGTCAGCCTTCACTGGTAATGAATTATTGCATTGCCACTCAAGGCATTTACCCTTCACGTAACTAGAGGAGAATCACTATGGATCCTTATATCGGTGATATCCGTCTTTTTGCGGGTAGTTTTGCACCTAGAGGTTGGATGTTGTGCGCTGGTCAGCTATTAAGTATTAGTGAGCAAAGCACTCTTTTCGCAATTATCGGAACCTCTTATGGTGGTGATGGGGTAACAACATTTCAATTGCCGGATTTGCGCGGTCGCCTTCCGGTTGGGCAGGGTAATGGCCCTGGTCTGACTCCCCGTGTTATCGGTCAGCAGTTTGGTGTTGAATCCGTTACCTTATTAACGCCGCAAATACCTTCACACAGCCATAGTTTGTCGGCGAGCACAGCAAGTTCCTCCACATCACCCAGCCCTACGGGTAATGTCTTTGCCCACAGTAATACCGATAATATTTATGCTCCTTTGCCATCTAGCGGTGCCGATCCCCAAGTTATGAATGCACTCAGTGTGCAAGCCTCAGGGGGAACACAACCACACAATAACATCATGCCTACTACAGCGATAAATTACATCATATGTATTGAAGGCATTTTCCCATCGCGTAATTAAGGAGCGAAATTATGGATCCATTTATAGGTGAAATCCGTTTGTTGCCATTCAGCTTCGCTCCCCACAATTGGGCGCTGTGTAATGGCCAAATATTGTCAATCGCAAGTAATACCGCGTTGTTTTCAATTATCGGAATTACTTATGGTGGCAATGGTACAACCACGTTCCAATTGCCTAATTTGCAGGGGCAGACCGTAGTTGGTGTAGGTCAGGGCCCCGGGCTGAGAACCTGGGATTGGGGCGAACAGTTTGGTGAAAATGGGGTGACGCTGATCTCCACTGAAATGCCAGCACACAACCACACGCTGACCGGTTTGAATAATCAGGGGACTTTGCCTTCTCCGGCAGCGAATACCTATCTTGCGAAGGATGGACGTGGTGGTGGCATAGTCAACTATATGCAGGCAGCACCAGGTACATTAAATACCACTATGGCACCACAGACTTTAGGTCTAAATGGTGGTGGTCTACCCCATGAAAACCGTCAGCCATTTATCGCATTGAATTATTGTATTGCCCTTTATGGTGTATTTCCGGCACGCAATTAATTGATGAATGATCCCGGCATGTTTGTCGGGAAGTTTTTAATAAATATTTTTAATTAGTAAGTCACATTAATGCCAAACAAATTACATTTTATTTCAGGTTTACCGCGTGCTGGCTCGACGCTGCTCGCAGGTATACTTCGGCAAAATCCACGCTTTCATGCGGCTATCAGTAGCCCTGTAGCGGGGCTTGTGAATGGTGCCCTCGAACAAATGGGGGCAGGTAGTGAGTCCTATTCATTTTTCGATGAACATAAACGTAAGGTCATTTGTCGGGCATTAATTGATGCTTATTACCAAGATAAAAATCATCCGGTTATTTTCGACACCAACCGTCACTGGACTGCCCGTCTACATCAATTGGTAGAGTTGGTTGATGATTTTAAAGTGATTTGTTGTGTGCGCAATCCGGCTTGGATTATGGATAGTTTTGAAGTGATTTACCGTAAAAACCCATTTGATTACAGCCGTATGTTCAATGCGGCCTCGCGTCAGACGGTGTATAGCCGCTGCGAGTCATTAATCAATGCTGGTGGTGCGGTTGGAAGTGCATGGACCGCACTCAAGGAAGCCTATTACGGCGAGTTTTCTGATCGCTTGCTATTAGTGGATTATGATCTGCTTACCCAGCATCCGGCACGCACGCTGGAGTTAATCTATCGTTTTATTGGCGAACCGCAATTCGATCACGATTTTAATAATGTCGACTATGCTGAAAATGAGTTTGACCACAATCTTGGGGTCAAAGGTTTGCATAGCGTTAAGCGGAAAGTGGAATACAAAAGTAGGCGCAGTATTTTACCGCCTGACTTATTTATGAAGTATCAAGAAATGGACTTCTGGCTGGATAGTACTGGCACTGCAGCCAATATTATTGCAAGTAAAAAACCTGTAGCACCTAACGCAAAAAATGAAGGGAATCACTTATCATGAGACATGCACTGCTTAGTGGGCTTTCCTCGCTGTTATTACCATTCGGACTCTATGGTGCTGGTGCTATTGCAGCGCCGAGTTATCAGCGATCCTATTTGAGTTCATCGATAAGTGCATCGACCGATCTATTATTGCGTTCAGACACCTCTCTACCACAGGATCTAATTGATTTATCAGGCGATCAATTGGATATCCAGAGTGCACATCCGGTGCGTGAGCTGGTGATTGTTGATGGTGCAGTGGCTGAAGCTGATAAATCGGTATTGCGCCGCGCCCTTAAACCTAGTGTTCAATTGGTAGAGTTAGATTCTTCTATCGCTGGATTACCGCAATTAATTAATGTACTTGATGGACACAAAAATCTCGCTGCTATTCATGTGGTCTCCCACGCACAAGCGGGCGCTATTTTGCTGGGTAATTCACGTATTACTCCGGAGACAATCCAGCGTGAAGTGTTGGCATTTGCCGCGTTAAAAGGCGCGGTGCGTGAAGGTGGCGATTTATTATTTTACGGTTGCGATCTGGCCGCGAATGACAGCGGTGAAGAGTTGCTGGATATCATCAGCAATAACACAGGTTTGGATATTGCCGCCTCCAATAATTTAACCGGCAATGCCGAATTACAAGGCGACTGGGATTTAGAAGTTACCCGCGGAAATATTGAATCTACTTTGGCGTTTTCTGAAAAAGCATTAAGGGATTTTTCAGGGGTGTTAGCGCCAATTGTAAATGGCACTTATGGTTTTGTAGGTTGGAGTGGGCAGGCAACTGCACAGCTCAGCACAACTCATTTCAGATTAACCGCTAAGGGTGGTGATGGCGTCACTCAAAATCTAGCTAGTAGCATTGGCAATTTTGCTTACATGCATGGTGGTGAGACTAGCACTAACCATTATTTTTATTTGCGCGCAGATGGTACCAATACCACTGCATTTGAGTTAACGGGATTAACGGGAGGCGAGGCTGCTGATCCTGCCTATACAGCTCAATTTACTAATCTGCGCATTGTTGGTTACTTGCAGAATGGCGGAACTGTTACCTCCTCGACTGTTAACGGAAGCGGAGTTAAAGAGACCTTTACCTTTGCACCAGGACAATTGGCGTCTTTTTCGGGCGTTAAGCTAAAAGGCTTTAAATTGTTTTTTGATTGTGCCAGTGCTTGTAATTCTTCAACGGATGGCCCCGAGTTCTTTGAGTTTTATGGTTTCACCGTCGCGAATACAATAGATACTCCTCCTGCCAACTCTGATGCCACCCTCATCGCAGCTGGTGGCGTTGTTGAGCCTATTGGTCTTGCCACCACCATTGATACGGTCGGTGAAGCTGTGGGTGTTTTTGATTTCACCATCACAGATGGCGGAACTTCAGACGGTCTTGCAACCACTGTTTCTCAAATTGTTGTCAGCGTGAGTGGCACCAGTACCGATGCCGAGCGCAGCAAAATTACCTGGCGCCTGAACGGGCCGGATGCCAGCAATATGAACGGTACTTACAACGCTGGTGCAGATACTATTACCTTCTCTGGCCTGGCTATGTCCGTTGCTGATGGGGGCAATGAAACTTACACGGTTAATGCCTACTACAACGACAATACGACGCTCACAGAAGATCGCACTATTATTTTGAGTGTGGATGGCGATACCAACCTCACGGTCGGTGGCAGCGGTACGCAAATGGCAAGCGGGCAGAGTGCTGTCACCAATGGCAGCGGCACAACCCTTGATGTGGTCGCTAGCCAGCTAGTCTTTACCACCCAGCCTGCGGGTTCTGTTTCCGGCGCGGCATTGACGACCCAACCTGTTATTGTGGCGCGTGATGCGTTCGGCAATACCGATGTGGACTTCGCCGAAACCCTTACCTTGACCGAGTCCAGTGCGGGCACCTTAACCAACGCTACTCAAGCGGCGACCGCGGGTGTGGCGACATTTAGCAACCTGACTTATACCGCCACCGCCGATCAGCAAGCATTCACTCTGACCGCGAATGATCAGGATGGCGTTGGTTCAAATTTGCCGACTGTTGATGCCAATTCTGTAACCTCAGATGTAGTAGCCACCCAATTGGTATTCGATACTCAACCTGCACCTACTAGCGTCATTAGCGGTCAGAACACTGCTTTCTCTACTGTGCCAATCGTATCGGCACGCGATGCAAACAGCATTGTGGACACGGGTTATGCTACAGGTATTACCTTGGCGGAAGTTAACGGTGCGGGCAGCGCGACGATCACGGGGACGGGAGATACCGATGGTAATGGTGCCACAGTGTCTATCACTCCCAGCAGTGGCGTATCCACTTTTACCAGTATGCAAATTACCTACACCAATTCTGGCGTGGGTAGTGAAACTTTCAATTTGCGCGCATCTTCTGGTGGTTTAACCACGGCAGATAGCAGTCAATTAACGGCGTCAACCACGCCGACAGTAACCGATGGCAATATCAGCATTTCAGGGGGGACAGGGTCAGGGGGAGCCTTCAAAATTGGCGATACCGTCACTGTGACCTGGAATAATACCGCTGGCGGCAATAATAATGCCGGAATCACAGGTGTGACTGTCGATTTCTCGCAATTTGGTGGTGGCGCCGCTGTGGCTGCGACGGATAGCAGCGGAACCTGGACGGCAACTTATACTCTCACTTCTGGTGCGATTGATGCATCCAGTCGTAATGTCAGCGTGACCGCAACCAATGCCCAAGGGGACACTACTACTGCTGACACAACCAATGCCGTTGTGGATAATGTTGTGCCAGTTGTCACAGATAACCGTCTTAGCATCAGCGGTGCCACTGGTACCGGAGGTGCCTATAAAATTGGCGATACAGTAACCGCCAGTTGGAATAATACTGCGGGTGGCGATAACAACACAGACACTATTAGCAGTGCTACTGTGGACTTTTCTGCATTTGGTGGCGGTGCGGTGGTGGCGGCGAGCAATAGTAGCAGTACTTGGACAGCAACCTACACTATTACCTCAGGTGCTATTGATGCCACAAACCGCAATATCAGTCTTACTGCGATTGATAACGCGGGCAACACTACAACAACTGCAGACACCAGCAACGCGACAGTTGATAGTATTGCGCCATTGGTATCCGATGTGAATATCGGCATTTCCGGCGGCACTGGTACTGCGGGCGCTTATATCGCCGGCGATACAGTCACTGCTATCTGGAATAACACCGCAGGTGGCGATAACAACAGCGATACCATCAGTGCAGCGACAGTTGACTTCAGCCAATTCGGCGGCGGTGCGGCTGTGGCCGCCAGCAATAGCAGCGGTACTTGGACGGCGACTTATACCTTAGTTGCGGGTGCCATTAATACCAACAATCGTAATGTGTCGGTTACGGCGATGGATAACTCTGGCAATATTACCACTCGGGCCGATAGCAGTAATGCGGTTGTGGATAGTGTGGTGCCAGCCGTAACCAGTGTCAGCGTTCCGGCCAATGCGACTTATATAGTAGGGCAATCCCTCGATTTTACCGTCAATACTAGCGAAGCGATTACCGTGAATGCTGCTGGTGGCACGCCGCAGCTTACCTTGACGATTGGCTCTGCCACTGCGTACGCCAGTTACCTTTCCGGCTCCGGTAGCAATGCACTGACTTTCCGCTACACAGTGCAGAGTGGTGATCTCGATACTGATGGAATTGCGATTGCTGGGTCGATAGATGCCAATGGCGGCACCTTAAAAGAGAGCTCGGGTAATACTCTAAACTCAGTATTAAATTCTATTGGCAGTATGGCTGCGGTATTAGTTGATGCGATAGCGCCTACTGTGAGTAGTGTTGCTGTCCCTGCAAATGATACGTATGTGGTTGGAGAAACCTTGAGCTTTACGGTGAGCAGCACTGAAAATGTGACTGTTAATACGGGCGGCGGTACGCCGCGTATCGCCGTAACCATTGGCGGAACCACCCGTTATGCTTCCTACGCGAGTAGCTCTGGAACCACTAATCTAGTCTTTAGTTATACAGTGCAGGCAGGTGATAACGATACTGACGGCATTATGTTGGCATCTAGCATTGATGACAACGGAGGAACCTTACTTGACGGCGCGGGTAATAATTTAGTGCTCACGCTGAACTCGGTTGGTTCAACTGTCGCAATTCTCGTGGATACAGCCGCACCGACAGTGCAGAGTTTTAGTCCCGCAGATGGTGATGTGAATGTCGCTATCGGTGCTAACTTTGTGCTGACCATGAATGAGGATATCCAGCTTGGTGCTGGCAATATAGTGATCTACGATGCCGATGATCTGGCCGTAGCGACGATTGATGTGGGTTCACCAGCCGGGCAGCTAATGATAACGGCTGGCGTGTTGACTATTAACCCAACCGCTAATCTAGTTGAAAACACCAGTTATTATATTCAAATCGCCAATGGAGCTATTACCGACTTGGCGGGTAACATTTACGCCGGCATTAGTAATAAAACCGATTGGAACTTTACCGTTGCCGATGTAACTCCACCAGTTGTTACTGGCGTGGTAGTATCGGGCTCACCCGCAGCGAACGCCGCTAGTCTCGTGTTTAGTGTGAGTTTAGATGAGGTGGCGAGCAATCTCTCTATCGATGATTTTGCTCTTACGGCAACAGGTTCGGCAAGTGGCAGTATTGCCAGTGTTTCTGCGGCATCCGGCACCAGTGTTGATGTGACTGTGAATACTGTGAGTGGCACTGGTAGCCTGAGACTCGATGTCAAGGCGAATTCCAATATCCAAGATGCTTCCGGTAACGGTAATGGAACCAATGGCTATACTGCCGCTTATACCGGTGGCGCAAGTCATGCGGTCGATCGCGATGCGCCTTTAGCACCTTCGGGGCTCGATCTTGCTACGGCTTCCGATTCCGGGATCAGCAGCACAGATAATGTAACCAACGATACTACTCCGGCATTCACTGGCAGCGCAGAGGCGAATAGCACTGTGACGCTCACGAGCAGCATCGATGGCGCATTGGGGACTACAACTGCAGATGGTGTTGGAAATTGGTCATTTACCACGCCGCTATTAACCAGTAATTCAGCGCATAACATTACAGCCGCTGCGACCGATGTCGCTGGCAATACTGGCGCGGCATCGACGGCACTTGCGCTTACGCTCGATACGCAAATCCCCACGATAACCAGCTCGGCTCCTGCAGTAGGTGCCGCAGCGGATGCCAGTGTGATATTCAACCTCGCTTTTAGCGAATCAGTGAATAGTCTGACGACGGAAGATTTTGCTCTGGCGAGCACAGGCACTGCATCTGGCACTATTTCGAGCGTTTCCGCTAGCTCTGGAACGGGTGTTGCCGTCACTGTTAATGGCATATCGGGTACGGGTAGTCTGAAGGTAGGCCACACAACGAGTGATATTGTTGATGATGCGGGTAATGCACTCGGTGCTTATAGTGCCGGCACTGCACACTCTGTCGATACGGATGCACCAACTATTTCGGGTGTCAGTTTTGACCAGACGTCGGTGACTCAGGCAAATCAAAGTGCGATTAGCTTGACCTTAGCGAGTGCGGAGGCCGGAACCAGCGCGAATTACACTATTACTGGTAGTTCAGGCACGCCTGTCACAGGATCTATTGCGGTCGCAAGTGCGTCACAACAGATCGTCAATATAGACGTGAGCGGCTTAGGAGATGGCACTCTGACAGTGAGCCTGACCCTGACCGATGCGGCGGGCAATGTTTCTAGCCCTGCCGTGACCAATACCATATCGAAAGATGCTGCAGTGCCTACTGTGGATGTCGTCGCCGTTAGCGATGGGCATTATGGTGTCGGTAGCACTATCGATATCACGGTCACCTTGACCGAGGATGTGACTGTTTCTGGCACGCTTTCTACTCTGTCGATCGATATCGATGGTGTGGCTCGTCAGGCTGTGTTTGTGTCTGCGGCGAGTGGTGTGCTGACCTATAGATATACAGTTCAAGCGGGTGACAATACGGGGGCGAGTGGGTTAATTGTCGATGCTAATGGCATAGCGCTAAATGGCGATACCATGCGGGATGCGGGTAGCAATGATGCCGACCTAAGCTACAGCCAGTGGAGCAGTGTCGATGTGATTGTCGATACGACGGCTCCCGTTAATCCTATAGTGACGACACCTTCAAGCGCTATGAGCACCAATCAGGTAACGACATTGGTCAGCGGTACGCACGCTGAAGATGGGGTGACAATCAGCCTCTATGCCGACGTGAATAATGACGGTGTTGCCGATAACGCGACTGTGTTGGATGACACTATTGTGGTGGCGGGCGCTTGGACCCTGAGCGCCGGATTATCGACGGACAGTGACAATAATTTTGTCGTGGTTGCAAGCGATGCTGCGAGTAACGTTTCAGCCCCTCAGAATGTCCCCACTATTACTCAAGACGCCACAGCACCTGTCGCACCTTCTGCACCTGATCTCGATGCGGCAAGCGATTCAGGTGTGAGTTCAACGGATAACATCACCAAGAATACGACTCTCGTACTAACGGGCACTGCAGAGGCCGGCGCCAGCATTGTCCTTAGCAGCCATCTTGATGGAGTGCTTGGCACTGTTAACGCAGATGGGAGTGGTGACTGGAGTGTCACCGCGACGAACGTGAGTGCTGGAACCCATAGCATCACAGCAGTTGCTACTGATATTGCAGGAAATAGCAGTATCGAATCGAGCGCCTTATCTGTGACCCTTGATACGATCGCACCCACTTCTTCTGCAATTGATAATCAAAACATTCAACCTGGTGAGAGCTCATCGGCACTCGCATTTACCATTGCCGATGATGTCACCGCTGCGGCAGATATCCTAGTGACGCCGGCTAGTTCAGATACTTCGGCGGTTCCACTTGCGGATGTTGTGCTGGCAGGAAGCGATGCTAATAGAAGTGTGACTGTGACTGCGTTGGGATCGGGTACGAGTACCATCACCTTGACGCTCGAAGATGATGCGGGCAATACCAGTACTCGGAACTTCGATGTTGTGGTGAATAGTGCGCCCACTATTTTGGGGACACCTGCGACCAATGTAGCTCAAGGTACATTTTATAACTTCATGCCCACCGCCGCAGACGCGGACGGTAATAGTTTAGTCTTTGATATTACGAATCGACCTTCGTGGGCGAGCTTTAATACAGCGACGGGGGCATTGAGCGGTACGCCGAGCAATGCAGATGTTGGTACGACGACGGCAATTGTGATCAGTGTGAGTGATGGAGTGCTCAGTGCGAGCCTACCCGCTTTCAATCTCACAGTGACGAACGTCAACGATGCGCCGACGATTAGTTCAACGGCCATCACAGCTGCCACTCAAGATGCGGCGTACAGCTACASCTTGACTGCAACTGACTCCGATACCGGTGACAGTTTAACCTTGAGCGCAGTGACCAAACCGAGCTGGTTGAGCTTCAACGCGGCGACGGGTTTACTCAGTGGCACGCCAAGCAATGCGGATGTGGGCAGTCACGCTGTCACCTTACGAGTGACGGACACGGATGGCTTAACGGCTGAGCAGTCCTTTAGCATTACAGTGACAAACGTCAACGATGCGCCGACGATTAGTTCGACGGCGGTGACGGCAGCGACCCAAGATGCGGCATACAGTTACACCTTGACTGCAACTGACTCCGATACCGGTGACAGTTTAACCTTGAGCGCAGTGACCAAACCGAGCTGGTTGAGYTTCAACGCGGCGACRGGKTTACTCAGTGGCACGCCGAGCAATGCGGATGTGGGCAGTCACCCGGTCACCTTACGAGTGACGGACACGGATGGCTTAACGGCTGAGCAGTCCTTTAGTATTACAGTGACTAACGTTAACGATGCGCCGACGATTAGTTCAACGGCCATCACAGCCGCCACTCAAGATGCGGCGTACAGCTACAGCTTGACTGCTACTGACTCTGATACCGGCGACAGCTTAACGCTGAGCGCAGTGACCAAACCGAGCTGGTTGAGTTTCAATTCGGTGACAGGGTTACTCAGTGGTACGCCGAGCAAT
>NZ_JAKKRH010000036.1:0-48866 GCF_025654465.1 Shewanella sp. SM101 | reverse complement strand
TGGTGTGCCACCCTGGCGTTCTAGTTTTAACTGTCTCACCCATTTATCCATAGTGGACTTACCTACGTTCATCGCCTTTGCAGCTTCGATGATGCTATGGTTTTTATCGAGGACTAATTGGGCTGCTTCAAGTTTGAATTCAGCACTAAATGTTTTTCTGGTTGTCGATCTCATGTGTTCACCTAAAGTCATCTACGAGGTAATAATATCACCTCTATTTAGGTGGCCAAAATTAGTGTGCCACTACACTCCTGGAAAATGCACGCCAGCATGCTGATCCTGGCGCTTTGACTGTAAGACTCTATAGCGTGGGGGCAAGCTGTTATCTAACCGTAGAAGATGAAGGCCCAGGTATTCCTGATGAAGCAGCAAGCTACATATTCGAGGCATTTCGCCGAGTTGATCCGTCTCGCTCTCGAAAAAGTGGTGGCAGTGGACTCGGTCTCGCAGTGGTTAAAACAATTGCTGAAGCTCACGGCGGCCACGTGGTTTGCCAGCCATCGGGCCATGGAGGAACAATATTCGTTCTTTCTTGGCCTGTTAAGGCAAGTTAAGGCTCCCCTTAACTATGTCCTGATACTGGAATTATCTATATGAACGGTGACGTGCTGAGTGATTCCTGCACGTATGGCCACCGCGTCAGAGCACATTGCTGAATCGGGAAAATGCAGGGATTGTAGGTATTCCCTAGATCCCATTGGTTGTTATCCGATATTGATTACAACTAATGGGATGTTATTTTGTTTGAATACGCTCAATTTGTTGTACTTGTAGCCTTGATATCGCATTTTCGTGTAATTGTACATAAATTGTTGAGGTAATTTAAACGTGCAAAATTACATTATTTATGTTTAAATTTAGCAGGTTATGATTAAGCGGTTCACTGTTATAGAGTATCAGGGAGTGGAGGTTCGAATCTTCTCATACCGATCAAATTAGATACTTTTTGTTAGTTTGTTTTAATCATTAAAATAACCAGCAGTTAAGTAAAACAAAACCCCGTGTTAGCATTGCTATACGGGTTTTGTTTTTTATACCTTTTCGCTGCCCATATGATTAACGCTGCTTGCGACTAAAGTTCAAGTTCGAGTGATTAGGCTGGCTTTGGCACAGCAAAAGACAAAAGGCAAAAGGCAAAAATTTTCAAGGCGAAATCGTCAATTTCACAAATTATATGCATCCGCCATTTAGCATTTAAGACATTATTGAGTAGGACATTTACCTATGCGCGCGTTTGTTTTACGAGCAAGATCAGCACCTACTGACAGTCAGTTGTTTTTGGCTTCTGTCGGCCAAGAGGCGCATACCGAGATTTTAGCTCATACCCTGATGAACACTATCTTTGTGGCTCAGTCCCATCGAAACGATGTTGTCGTTTATTTGGTGCTAGAAAGTACCCATGATTTTTCCCGCACTATCTGCTTCGATACTCGAAATATTTGCCATATTGGTGGTTTTCACGAGCAAGCTTTGCTCACTAAAATTGCCAAAGCCTTAGATATTTCTCGGGGTATGACGAAGGAGCAAACCCGTGTTGTTGACGAGGGCATTACTGTGAGCACCATCAGTTTTGAAAAGCTGGTACAGGACCTCGCGGTGGATTATCAATTGTTTATGATGGATAAGAAGGGCACTTCAATCCGTGAGCAAGAATTTGTGGGGAATCCGTGCTTTTTGCTGACCGATCATATTCCTATGCCGAAGAAAAGTTTTAATACCTTGAAACGACTCGGCGCGCAAAAGATTAGCCTAGGGCCTAAGATGTTGTTTGCTTCTCAGTGCGTGGTATTGATCCATAATGAATTGGATATTAATCAATAGCCTCTGAGTCTTATGTATCCGTTGCTAACGCTGACTATTCCTGTGGTAACGTGTGTATCGAGCCCCATTTTTTAATGGGGTTTTATATTTTCCCCTTTAAAAATGTGATCGCTTTTTGGGCTCTGCGCGATAAGGGCCATTCCGCACGATGGATAAGCCAAATGGTGTCTACAACTTGGCTGCCACATTCCACAACATAGATATCTTCTTGTCGTTCAAAGGCTTTGCGGGCGTATTGCGGGATAACCGTAAATCCTAGCCCTTTTGCTACAGGTTCGAGAATGAGGCTGATTTGGTTGGTAAATCCCTTGCAGGGGATCTCTTGAATGCCGGGGTGAGTTGGATATTTACGGCTAAGCAGCCGAGTCGCCATGGCCTCACCATCGGGATGGGAGATAAACCCTAGCCGTTGTAAATCAGCCCATTCATGTTGTTTATGGCTTGCAGGTACCACAAGTTCAAGCGGCTCTTCGGTAAAATGTGTGCTGTGAATACGAGGATCGGAAGGTTTTAAGGTTACCATGCCGATTTCATGTTCATTGGCCAACACTGAGGCCACTATCTCACTATCAGGTGCAAAACGGTGGCGAATGCTTAACGCCGGAAAGGCTTGTTGTAATTCGATTAATAGCGGAAAGAGCGTTAAACCAATGCTACCTGGAGTGATAAGGCTAATATCACCGACATTGGCATCATCATGGATCAGTTTCTGCTGTAAGCGCTTTTGCGCGCATTCAACTTCTTTGACGTAGGTCAGCAGGTTTTCCCCAATGGGAGTGATTTCAAGCTGGCGGGTGCGGCGTAAAAACAGTGTGCCGTAGGTTTCTTCTAAGCGACTGATATGCTGACTCACGGCCGCTTGGGTGATACCTATAGCTTCGGCGGTGCGGGTGAAATTGCCTTTCTCGACTAGCACGCTAAAGGTGTGTAACCACTGTGGATTTGTCATAAGAAAAATTTATCAAATCTATAATCTGTACGTGCTTTTAATTATGGCACGATAAGACTAGTCTGTCGTCATTCAGTATTCAAATACCTTTTGATCTTAATAGACACAGGAAACACCATGGCCGATCTATTTTCATCCTTCAAACTTAAAGACATCACCCTCAAAAACCGTATTGCCGTTGCGCCCATGTGCCAATATCAAGCCACGGACGGACTCATCAACGACTGGCATCAGGTGCATTACACTAGCCTTGCCCGTGGCGGTGCCGGTCTTGTTGTGGTTGAAGCCACTGCGGTTTCTCCCGAAGGACGTATTACCCCCAAATGCCTTGGGTTATGGAATGACGAACAAGCCCAAGGCCTAGCTAAGGTCGCCAGCGCGATTAAAAATGCGGGTGCTGTTGCAGGCATTCAGATTGGTCATGCAGGCCGTAAAGCGAGTGCGAATATCCCGTGGGAAGGGGATGATCATATTGCCGATGATGACGCGCGAGGTTGGCAACCGATTGCACCATCAGCTGTCGCATTTGGCGCAAACTTACCTAAAGTGCCTACCGCTATGACGATTGAGGACATTGAGCGGGTTAAAGCCGACTTTGTGGCGGCAGCAAAGCGTGCTTTAGCGGCAGGATTTGAATGGTTAGAACTGCATTTCGCCCACGGTTATTTAGCCCAAAGTTTCTTTTCAACCTATGCCAATCAACGCACCGACCAATACGGTGGCAGTGCGGAAGGGCGGGGGCGCTTTTTGTTAGAAACTATTGCCGCGGTAAGAGACGTTTGGCCATCGCATTTACCCTTAACGGCGCGATTTGGTGTGATTGAATTCGACCATAAAGATGAAGAAACACTGACGGAATCGATAACCTTGGTGAAGCAATTTAAGCAAGCTGGGCTCGATATGTTAAACGTCAGCATTTGCTTCTCGACCCCAACGGCAAATATTCCATGGAGTCCTGCATTTTTGGCGCCTATTGCAGCGCGGGTTCGTCAAGAAGTGGGGTTCCCCGTTGCGACTTCTTGGGGTATGGATGATCCACATCAAGCTAATGCGGCCATTGAAGATGAACAAATGGATTTAGTGATGATAGGTAAAGCGTTTTTAGCGAATCCACATTGGCCATATCAAGCGGCGCAAACCTTGAAAATTGAGCGCCCATCTTGGGTATTACCCGCTTCCTACGCCCATTGGTTAGCCCGCTACTCTACGGTTAAAGCCGATTGATTGTAGAGTGAGTTGATTTAAGCCTAAGCCTTAAAAAGCCGTTATCTAGAGATAGCGGCTTTTGGCTTTAGTGGCAGGTAAGATCCATCATTAAGAGGCTAGCTACAAGAGACTAGCTACAAGAGACTAGCTACAAGAGACTAGCTACAAGAGACTAGCTACAAGAGACTAGCTTCAAGATACTGGCCACGCAGCTCTTCAACCCACACAGTTAAATCCAAGCTTCGTGCATTTCGTATTCATCCAGTCGCCAGGGAATAAAAAAGCCCCAATCCTGTAGGAATGGGGCTTTTTTAACTAAGATGATGAAGCTCAGTGGTTATAGAAACGTCGACCTTCACGCATCACTTCAATCAATTCAGGCGCGCTCATTTTTTTATTGAGCCTATGTTCATAGTTTTCATCGTAAATACGATATTTACCGTGGCGGTCAATCACTGTCACTTCTGCTTCTTGATAGATAGCAAAAATACGGCTATCACCTATATAGATCCACGTTTCTTTGTCAGGTTGTAATAGGCTGCGGCCAGCGCTGTAATCTGTCGTGTTATTGGTGCAACCTAGCACGTGGGTCATTAAAGTCGGCGCAATGCCGTAATGGCTGGTGCGGTATTTGACCTTAGAAGCACCCGTATTCGGCCAGTGGATCACTAATGGCACTTTGACACTCTGTGGTGACAGGTTGCGATTAGCTTCATCACTGTTGCTGGTGAACATTTTGCCATTAACCCCAGTGATAATCACTAAGGTGTCGTTGGACACATTGGCCAGCATTGCCTTGAGTTGTTGATCGACAAAATACAGAGATTGGCGATATTGATTAAACAGTACTTTTTGCGCTGGCATCAGGTCGGTATTGGCTTTCACTGTTTCGATACCCAGAAAACCCACGGGAGTATCAAAATTTTCTGGCGCTTTTAAGTTAACGAGCGCAAACCAAGGTTTATGTTGGATGCTGTGCCACTCGTTAAAACTGGCCACTGTGTGCAAGTCGGCATCGGCGCTGCCATTGGTTTCTTTGGCTATGACAGGACTAAAGTCATTAAACATCGCCTGTGATGAACGCAAATTGAGATTGGTTTCTGGGAGGAAAAGCCCCAATTCATAGCCTGCTTGTTGAAAGCTTCTGGTCAGTAAAGGACTGGTGCTATTAAAAATTCGCGCATCGCCATAACTGCCTTGCAGGCCATAGAGTAGCGAAAACATGCCCGTTCTAAATTGGTTGCCGCCGCTGAAATGCTGGGTAAAAGATTGATTATTTTCAGTGTATTGTTGTAGGAATGGCATGCTTTTACCATCGACCATATCCGCCCGCAAACTGTCTATGGTAATCATCAACACGTTAATTTTCGTGTCGGCCTGGCAGGTGAGTGGCTGCTCTGGATAGCTGAGTACACTGGTGTTGTGATTGACGTCATCGCCTTGGTATGAACCATCGATACCGTGACTTTCCATAAAGGAGCGAGCAGTCGCGGGATAAGATAAAGGATAAGTATCGTCGAAACGGGTAATTTCTGTGATATCGGCGGCATCGGCCCAAATGTGGATCAAGTGGCTGCTGATAAAACAGATACACACTAAGGTGATAACTTTATTGCCTAAATTGAGTTTTTGGATTTTCTCTATGCGTTTCCACAAAAAGTTCGCCATGGTCAGTTCAATGGCGATGATGGCCAGCGGTGTGACGATATAAGAAGTACCACGGAGCAGGGCATTGAGATCCGCCCAAGCTAAATCGAAGGCGAAGGGGCTCAAGTGCATGCCGTAATCGGCGTAAACAATGGTATCGTACAATAAGATACAAAGACTTAGGGTCGCGATCACCGCCGCGACGCCTCTTAATATCTTCGAATAAGGCAATATCAAGGTCAGTGGAAATAGGCAGATCAAATAGGCGATAAAGGCGAGAAAGCTAAACTGACCAATAGTGCTGACGCTTAGATAAACCCAGCCATACCAAGTTTCTGGATAACCCACGCTGCCAAGATATCGGCTGCCGACTATCATGGCTAATAAGCCATTGAAGAAGGCGAACCAATGTCCCCAGTTGATGAGCCGGGAAACCCGATCGCGGCTCATTTGCTTTTTTCGCTCGACCATAGTGATCCGCTTATTCCTAAAAGGCCTTGTATCTTATATTCTTTTGATGATTATTACCCAGTTAACTTACTGGGATTTAACCGATTGTGCGAGTGCTTTTGCAAATTGTTCGGCCACGGCTTGGCGCGATTCGCTGGGCACTTTACGTTCTAGCAGGTTAGTCACGCAGTTACCCAATGCCATCAGGCTCAGGTCAGTCGGTGCTTTATGCTTTTCTAACACAGCCAATATTTCGGCGATTAATGATTCAACTTGGGTGTTTGAGTATTTCGATTGGATTGCCATAATCAAAAAATGTTTCACTTTGGAATGGATTAGCGGCATATAATAGCGGATTTATCCCAGTATCACTATCAGGGCTTATGAGTATTAACATCGAACACGCAATTATTCACGAGATTTCTCAGGACAGTCAGGGGCAATTACGCTGCCGTTTGCGTCCTCAACCTCTGCTGAACGGTCAGGCGGTCGAGGTGATGCTCGACGAGTTGCATCAGACATATACGGGAAAGGCCGGTAAAGGTTTTGGCTATTTTGGTATTCACGGCGACGACGGTGAGGCGAATCCTGCTTTTGCCAATGCGCTAACTCAATACCGTGGCGGCGATTTAGGGTTTGTGGAGTTTTCCGGTCAAGCCAGTAAATTGCTGCAAGAAGAATTGTCAAAGTACGACTTCAGTCAAGGCGGTTTCCTGTTGATGTCTTGCTATACCAGCATCACCAGCGATTATTTGTTTGTGGCTTTATTAAGTGCGAAGTCGTCAATGACAGTATTAGACGATATGGAACTGTCGCAAAATAACCACTTGGATTTAAATAACATCCAACTCGCGGCACGTATCGATTTAACCGAGTGGCAAGCCGATAAGGATTCTCGCAAGTATATCTCCTTTATCCGTGGCCGCGCGGGACGTAAAGTCGCCGACTTTTTCCTCGACTTTATGGGCTGTGTAGAAGGCGTCAACACTAAGGCGCAAAACAAAACCTTAATGAATGCGGTTGAAGATTTTGTTGCCAGTAGTGAGTTGACGAAAGACGAGCGTCAGCAGTGCCGTAATAAAGTGTTTGAATATTGCAGTGAGCGTTTCGATGAAGGCGCTGACATTGAGATCAAAGACTTGGCCGATGAGTTAGCCGATCAAGGTATGGACTCCTTCTATGATTTTGCCCGTGGCGGCAGTTATGATCTCGATGAAGAGTTTCCGGCCGATAAATCGACCCTGCGCCAATTGAAGAAGTTTTCTGGTACAGGTGGCGGCGTAACGTTAAGTTTTGATGGCGGCCACTTAGGTCAACGGGTGATTTACGATCCCATCTCGGACACGATTTTAATCAAAGGTGTGCCAGCAAACTTAAAAGATCAGCTTGATCGTCGTCTTAAAGGCGAATAGCACTTAATTAATCCATCGTTTTTAAGCGAAAGAATAACCAAAGGCCGAGAGTTTTTACTCTCGGCCTTTTTGCTAACTAAGTCGCGCTGACTTAGTGTCTATGCTAAGTGAGTACAGCTAAGTGAGTACTTCTTAGTCAGTGACTCGTCGCCTATGTTAATTATTGGAGCTAAATGGCACTGGACGTGGCGTATCTTTATTCGATGGTGGCAAAATAGGTAGCGTGATTTGCGGCTGATCGCCCGTTAAGGACTCAAGGAAGGCGACCATTTCTTTCACTTCTTGGTCAGAGAGTTTTTGCCCTAATTGAATGTCTGCCATGGTATTCACCGCTTCTTCCAAGGTCCAGACGCTGCCATCATGGAAGTAGGGATAGGTGAGTTCAATATTGCGTAGTGTCGGCACTTTAAACACATATTTATCAGCTTCTTTACCAGTGACGCCCTTACGACCTTCTGCTGGGTTATTGGTGTGGAACGGTTTGATGAGTCCCATTTTCATATACATAGTTCCACCGACAGCGGGGCCGTTATGGCAACTCACGCAACCTTTATCCTTGAAGAGTTGGTAACCCGCTTTGGCATTCGCGCTTATGGCCTCTTGCTTGCCCAGAAGAAATTGATCGAAGGGGCTATTAGGGGTAACTAAGGTTTTTTCAAAGGTGGCAATCGCATCGGTTAAACGGTCAATTGTGACTTTTTCATCGCCATAGACCTTGGCGAAGTGCGCTCGGTAGGCAGGCATAGAGGCGATAGTTTCAGTTGCGAGTTCATGGGTAAAGCCCATCTCTTTCGGGTTGGCGATAGGGCCCGCGGCTTGTTCTTTCAAATCACTGGCGCGACCATCCCAAAATTGAGCCAGCATAAAGTCGGCATTAAGCACTGTGGGTGAGTTAATTGGGCCTTCCTGCCAATGATGACCAATGGACGTTGGCAGAGCATCGACACCACCAGTGGATAAATTATGGCAAGAGTTACAAGAGATAAAGCCAGATTTAGACAGTCTGGGTTCGAAGAACAGCATTTTACCTAATTCAACTTTTTCAGGCTCAGTGATCTTGGCTGGGGTAATCACTTCAATGGGTTCTGCACTGATAGCATGGGTACTGGCTAATATACCTGCGATGAAAATGGCGATAGATGTAAGTTTGGTCATCTTATTTCTCCCTGTATAACCTTGGTTTTTGTATGGTTTAACAGGGATGCTAGCGGTTAATGATGCTGAGTGATAATGCTTTGTTTCGATTGGGTCTATCGCTGTTGCGGATTAAGCTTTTGCGATCTAATTCGCTGTTTTTACGTTGTTATTTTGCTAGGTTGAGTGGTATTTCTGTTAAGGCTTTATCTGTTAATCGACAAGGTCGATGCATTGTTGCTTTCTGCCTATCGGTACCTGATGGTTGCAATGAGTTGCATTGCTGGATTTTAGAAAACCTGATACAAAATATTGGGCCGAGTGGATTCATTTGTCGCGACAACAGACGGAATTGATTAGAATCTCCATTCATGTTGAGTTAACTCGTGTTGAGTGCCTCAAGTTAGCATGCTCGGCCATCGCCAAGCGGTGCTATAAAATTATATAGGTGGACTGTTTTTCTGCCGAGGAGCGTTAATGCAATTGTTTGTCAAAGATTTAACTGTGATCGATTTTTCCTATTTGTGCCCAAAGCGCGGCATGGTGGGGGAGAGTTGGATTGTTGATGTTCTGCTAGAGGGCGGATTAGACGAGCAAAACATGGTACTCGATTTTGCTAAAGTCAAACGCACGATCAAGCAAACCATAGATGCGGTGGCCGATCATCGTTTATTAGTGCCTACGGCCTGCAGTAGTGTGCGATGGCAACAGCAGGGCGATAGAGTATGGATGGATTTTGATAGTCAGTTAGGTGAAATTCATTTGGCCTGTCCTTCACAAGCCTTTGCCTTAGTGCCGACCGAAGAGATTGATATTCCCAGCGTGAATGCCTTTTTACAGAAAGCATTGCGCGAAGCTTTACCTAAGAATGTCGAAGGGATCACGCTCACCTTAAGACACGAAATACTCGATACGCCTTATTACCATTACAGCCATGGTTTACGTAAACACGATGGTAATTGTCAGCGTATCGCCCATGGGCATCGTAGTCCTATTCACGTTTATGAAAATGGCAGTCCAGCACCTAAGTGGGATGAGTATTGGGCCAAACGTTGGCACGATATTTATTTAGGCAGTGAAGAGGACTTGGTTTCAGTTAAGACCCTTAATCTTTCGCCGCAAACGCGGATAACCGATGACAGCCACTATGGCTTTCATTACCAAGCCCCCCAAGGGGATTTCCAATTGGCAATGCCAAAGGAATGCTGTGATTTAATTCCCCACGACACGACGGTTGAGTTGTTAGCCGATTATATTGCCACGACATTAGTCGCTAAAGTGCCAGGAAGTCAGTTTAAAGTGGTGGCGTTTGAAGGTGTTGGCAAGGGCGCGATCGTCGTTAAGGGATAGGCACTACGAGCTGATATAAGTGAATGGACTTAAACTATTCACCTTTTAATCACGGATTTAATAGGCCTCGGTAGATTATCGGGGCTTTTTTGTTTGTTTTGAGGATAGGCTGAACTGAGATTACGACAGGGATGTGGGTTTGCAGAATCGATTTTTATGGTGCGTTAGGTTAACGTGGCATTGATTGAATTCGGCTGCGTTTTGTGTCGCGATGAATGTATTTAGTGGGTCTTGATCCCTATTGCCCATCGATAAGGATTTTTTGAAGATGTTGGAAACTAGGATATTGGAAACTAAGATGCTGGAAAATAATAAGATGTTGAGAAATAAAGTATCGCAATTTTTATCTCACGGTGGAGCCCCCCTAAGTTCAAATCCAATGCGCTGCTTATCGGCATTATTCACTTTGGGCCTAGTGCTCATTGCGCCTCAGGTACAAGCTGAGGTGAGTTTACAGGGTAAGTTAGAGCAAGGCGCATTAATGCGGGGTCAAGCGCCAGCGGGCACTCAGATTAGCTTAAATGGTGAAGCCATCAAGGTCACGCCTGACGGTCATTTTGCCTTTGGTTTTGATCGCGACGGTGAATTGAGCCAGCAGCTAACCTTGGTTTATCCCGATGGTTTGACTGAGGTTAAGCCTTTAACCTTAACCAAGCGAGAGTACGATATTCAAAGTGTAAAGGGCATTAGCTCGAAGATTATGAAGCCCGATCCTGTCGCGCAGGAAAGAGCGGCGAAAGACACGGCGCAGGTGAAAGCGGCACGGGCAACATTTAGTGAGCAAACTGCATTTTTACAGGCGTTTATTTGGCCGCTGACGGGGCGTATTTCCGGGGTTTATGGTAGCCAACGTATTTATAACGATGTACCCGGTAATCCACACTTTGGGGTGGATGTGGCGGCGAAAACCGGCACTGTCGTGGTAGCACCCGCCGATGGTGTTATTAGTCTTTCTGTGCCTGACATGTTTTATTCGGGCGGGACTATGGTGATCGACCATGGTTATGGCGTGAGTTCGAGTTTTTTGCACTTGAGTAAGCTGTACGTCAACGC
The DNA here is from genome assembly GCF_025654465.1 of Shewanella sp. SM101. Lineage (NCBI taxonomy): Bacteria > Pseudomonadati > Pseudomonadota > Gammaproteobacteria > Alteromonadales > Shewanellaceae > Shewanella > Shewanella sp. SM101. The sequence goes on along the minus strand of NZ_JAKKRH010000036.1, from coordinate 37,844 downwards.
GGGTGAAGCGGTTAAGCAAGGCCAAGCTGTTGCAGAGGTGGGCGCAACAGGCCGTGCAAATGGTCCACACTTAGATTGGCGAGTGAACTGGTATCAAATGCGTCTCGACCCTACGACCATAGTGCCGCCAATGGCAACAGTGCTAGCGAATGAGAAGGCCAATAAAGCGGCCAAAAAGGGCTAGGTTCGATATTCAACTCTGGCTCACTTAAATGGCGCAATGATGCGCCATTTAATGGTGATCCTTATCGTGAACACTTAGTGGGTTGGCTTCTTTTTAGGCTAGCTTCAAATGTCTGCTTGCCAATAATCATTTTTAACCGAGTCGTCTAAAAAGATTACTTCAACAGTGGATGATCAGCAGGCAGTTGGCGGGTGATCCATAAAATCAGTTTGTGTTTCATGTTTGGCCCATCTTCTTTATCTTTGGCCAGTGGCTGAATCAAGTTGTCAGTGACTAATAAACGATAAATGCATTCCACTTTGTCTTTGGGTGAGATGCCTTTGTCGAAGTCTGCATATCCGCGTTTTTTGGCATAGCCCACGCCGATTTCCATGGCGAACTTCAATATTTGTGCTTCGTTCTTGTGTGGCTTCATTGGCGATCCTCTGTTTGCACATAGCATCCATCTACTGGACACGATAATTTGTGCCTGATGGCATCTGCAAGTTATATGTCCTAAGTTACGCTAAATATGCTGTTTTTTAGATTTAATTTTGGCGATTTTTGACAAAACTACCAAAAAACTGACCTAAAAATAACGAGAATATTGAATCTGATTAAATTGTCATCAACTCAGATGTTAACTCAGGTACTGTCGTAGGTTTTAGCTAAGGCAAGTGCCGATGAAAATCTAAGCTCAGTTTTATCTGCCTGAGTTTAAGTCTGACTTAACATTCATATACTTGTTCGCTTGCGATGACCGCTTTTATGCCATGGGGATGTACTTTAATGCACACATTGCCGCGTTTAAAGGCGATAGTTGGATTGGCTAAACGTTCTTTATCGCCTTTGGGCGAGCTCATTTTGACTTTAATCTCAGCAAGGGATGGCAAGTCTGGTAATCTTGACTGCTCTGATTCAGCTGTCTGCTCTGATTCAGCTGTCTGCTCAGATTGCGGCAATGGACTCAGTCCTAGGTTGAGTAAAGGGCGGAGTGTTGGACATAAGACCAGTAAGTCTTGGCTCAAGGTATCGCAATCTTTAGCTTTAGAATCAATAACTAATTCTATGTGCTCCCAGCCTTCCAGTGGATAAACTTTATCACTAGGATAGGGAAGCTCGACGCAGGCAATGCTAAATTGACCTAGTGTGAGTGGCGTGTCTAACTCGATGATCAGAATCGTACGGCCATTGATGATGTTGTCTGAAATGATTTTACCTATGCGGCTAAAAGCGTCTTTCAGGGCATTGGCGCTGGCGATAGAATTGACGCGAAGCGCGACATGGTCGCAAACCAGTGCTTTATCTGCTAAGTCTAAGGTTTCAAGCAAGGCTAAAATTTGTGCTTCGAAGGCTGGCCAGCCTTGGATTAATTGCTCATAGCTGAGGTTTGCACTGTGCGGCGCAACAGGCTCGTTGAATTTAGGCATAAATACTCCAAGGCATTTCTATTGGCGTTAGTTTTATCCCTTAAGTAACTGACTGAGACTATTACAACTAACATAATGCTTTTAATGGTTAAATAAAAACGCCCATTAAGCTGGGCGTGTTTGATATCGTTCAATTATCTATTTGGCATTTTGTCATCTGGATATTGGCTAAGGTTACGGCCAAATCTCAATTGGTGTTCCTTCATCGACCACTTTCCACACTTCATCCATTTCGGCGTTGGTAATCGCGATACAGCCGTCAGTCCAGTTGTATTGCTGGGCTTGTTCTGGCGGCAGTGACGACTTAGGGTTTTGGCCGTGGATCATGATCATGCCTCCGGGTCTAATGCCTAAGGCTTTGGCTCTGAGTTTATCCTCTTCATTAGGATAGGAAATATGGATCGATTTATAATAAGCACTATCTGGCTTTTTATAATCTAGGGTATAACGCCCCTGTGGTGTGCGTTGATCGCCTTCCTTTAATTTGTGTCCAGCGGGTAGGTCACCCATGGCGATGCGATATTGTTTGAGCACTTTGCCATCGCGCAATAAAGCCATACTGGATTCGGATTTAGTGATCACCACCAGATCCACTTTACCCATACCAGAGGCATGTAATTCGGGTGAAACGAGAGCCGCGATAGTCACAGTGAGAGATGTCAATGTGGAAAGTAGGGTGGCGCGCATGAAGTCCTCGAAAATAAACACAGGTTATTGGCTTTTTTCGGCATCATACCGCAATTTTATCCTACTGTGAGTAGATAATTTTGAGCTAGGTGCAATTGCATGGCAGACTCGTGGCATATTTATGCTGTAATCCCTGTGTTAGTCAGTTTGTTGCAAGGAAGTAAAAGTTTGTATGTCTGAGAATATCGAATCCGAAAGTCCGTTAAAACGTCAATTACGTACCATTATTTGTGGCACTGATACTCCCGCTGGCCGCTATTTTGATATCGCCCTCATGGTGTGTATTGTGTTGAGTGTCGGCTTAGTGTTCCTCGACACAGTAGAGATATTCCATCGCGAATACGGCCAGCTTATTTCTGTGTTGGAATGGGTATTTACCATTATTTTTACGATTGAATATGGCCTACGTTTGTACTGCGCGACTCATCCTGTTTTATATGCTCGCAGCTTTTATGGTTTAGTGGATTTGTTATCGGTATTGCCAAGTTATCTGGCGTTGCTGATCCCTGGTGCTAACTTTACCTTAGTCATCCGGATACTTAGGCTGTTTAGGATTTTCCGCGTACTCAAATTACTGCGTTATTTGAGTGAAGGAAATGTTCTACTTAGGGCGATGATGCAGTCGAGTCGTAAGGTTTTTTTGTTTTTCTTCTCGGTCAGTTTGATCGTTATGGTACTGAGTTCAGTAATGTATGTGGTTGAAGGGCCTGATAATGGTTTCAGTTCAATCCCTAAATCTGTGTACTGGACAATTGTGACTATTACTACAGTCGGTTATGGCGACATTACTCCTAAAACCGGATTAGGTCAGGCGATTGCGGCTTTTACTATGCTGATTGGTTACTCGATTATCGCAATCCCAACGGGGATTTTAACTGCCGAGATATCCCAAGAAGTAGGGCGTCATCGAGATTTACGCTCGTGCAATCAATGTCATAAGACAGGTCATGATATTGATGCCATGTATTGTAGTCGTTGTGGATGTGAGTTAGATAGCCTAGATGTGCCCGTCGATAAAGGCGTTTCCTGATGACTTCGGCGAACACTTTTTATTTTTTGTAGGTAAAAGACACATATGACGCAAGCCAAGTTTGTTGAAGGCCCCATATTACGCCATATCTTAGTGATGAGTTCGACCGCCGCGGTAGGGATTTCTGCCTTATTTGTCGTGGATTTACTGGATATCTTTTTCCTGAGCCTATTGGGAGAGCATGAACTCGCGGCGGCTGTGGGCTATGCGGGGAGTATTTCGTTTTTTACCACATCGATTGGAATTGGTTTATCGATTGCATTAGGGGCTTTAGTGTCTCGCTCGATTGGCGCAAAAGAGGTGGTGTTGGCAAAGCGCTTATTACTCAATAGCGCGGTTGTGACGACACTGATTAGTGTGCTGGTGGCAGCGGTGGTCACCACCTTCATTCCTGAGCTAGTTGCCTTAGTAGGCGCGAGTGGTCATACGGCAGAGCTTGCTGCGAGCTATTTGTATATTCTCGTGCCTTCCTTGCCTTTTATCTGTCTTGCGATGGCGCTCGGCGGGGCTTTGCGCGCCGTGGGTGATGCAAAGTTATCTATGATGTCGACCTTAGCGGGGGGCGGCGTTAATGCTGTACTCGATCCGATTTTTATCTTCATGTTCGCCATGGGGATTGAAGGCGCTGCATTGGCATCCGTTTTAGCGCGGGTGGCGGTATTTGTGATTGCCGCTCGCGGTGTGGTGGTTAAGCATAAGTTGTTAGGCCATTTTGATAAGGCACATTTTGTCGCCGATCTTAAGCCCATCTTTGCCATTGCAGGCCCTGCGATGTTAACCAATGTGGCAACTCCCATCGGAAATGCCTTTGTGACCCGAGCGATCGCCGATTTCGGTGACGCTTATGTGGCAGGCTGGGCAGTATTGGGGCGTTTAATCCCTGTGGCTTTTGGGATGATCTTTGCACTGTCCGGCGCGATTGGACCTATTGTTGGGCAAAACTTTGGCGCAGGTCAGTTTGACCGAGTACGTGAGAGTTTAACGCGAGCGATTCAGTTTTGTACTGTGTATGTGCTGGTAATGTCTTTGCTGCTGTTTATGCTTAAGTCACATTTGGTCAGTGTGTTTGATATGAAGGGCGACAGCGCTGATCTTATTCACTTTTTCTGCAGTTATATCGCAGTATTCTTTATCTTTTCGGGGATTTTATTCGTGGCGAATGCGTCCTTTAATAACCTTGGCAAGGCCAAATATTCCACACTGTTTAACGTAGGTAAAGCCACTTTAGGTACAGTGCCCTTTGTGTATTTTGGTGCGCTTTGGGGCGGGGTTTACGGCGTATTGATTGGGCAAATTTTAGGGTCTATTTTGTTTGGTACATTAGGTGTGTGGGTTGCCTATCGTTTAGTGGATAAAGTGGCGGCGCAGGCACAGTTTTCAGCCGCGCCTAATCTTGATGTTGCAAATGCTATCCCCCGCAATGTCGTACTGAGTGAGGAAGAGGAAATCGCTAATTGTGTTGCACAGAACTTACCGAGTGCGACCAATCCACTTTCATCCTCTTGCGTGCAGATGGCGCAATTAACGGAGGAGCAAGAAAATGAGCCCGTATTGCCCTATTTAGACGAGGGGAAAAAGCCTAATTGACGTTATGTGGCTTAGCTGTGCCGTGTAGAAGCTGTGGGCAAGAACGCAGATAAAAATGAGCTCTTAATAATGAGGAGCAGTCAGAAAGCTGCTAATGATAGGAATGCTGAAAAACAAAATGCCACAAGATTGCTTGTGGCATTTTGTTTGAAACGGCGTTTGCACTTCATTTAGTTAAGCTAACAATGCCAAAATACGCCGCTAAAAAACTATTCTGCTGAGCTTCTTATTCTTCGGTACTGCTTATTCTTCAATACTTGGCGTGTCTTGTTGGCCTTCGACTTGTTCAGTCGCGGCTTCTGATGCCGCCATTTTTGCGCGATCAGCCTTAGAGATGTAACCTGATTTTGCAGGTGAGCCGATAGTCACTGGGTCGACTTTATTCAGTCTGGCCTTAGCGCGTTTAGCTATTTTCTTGATGATCTTTTGTTTCTTGTTCATGACGTCTCTAATTTCGTTTCGCACCCGCTACGCGCAGGAATATGAGGCCAAGGGCTCAATTGAGGCGGGATTCTAACTCAATCTGAGCGAACTGACCATGTTTTGCTGAATTTTGTCGAAAACAACGGCTACTCTTTGGGAACTAGTTTTGCTATATGGCGTTAGCATAACAATTTGACTCAAACGGTACTGTTAGTATTTCACACGACAAATGCTGCAAATTCTGCGGTATAGGCTGTCAGTGTGGATCAAAAGCCATTATATTGCCTAGCATTATGAGTTTGAAAAATTGACTCTACTGTTCTTTTATTGCTCATATCCTGAGCCGAGGAAGATGTGTGTTATTAACTAAAATCACTTTTTTTGAGCGCTTTGAGCACGATATATTAAGTGGCACTAAAACCATTACATTGCGTGATGAAACGGAATCCCATGTGATTGCAGGTCAAACGCTTCCCGTTTCAACCTTCGAAACTGACCGCTGGTTTTGTGATATCCATATTATTGATGTCGTGCCAGTGACCTTAACTGGGCTCTCAGACATTCATGCTAAGCAAGAGAATATGACGTTGCCGCAGCTACGTAATGTGATTGCAGAAATTTATCCCGGTCTTGAGCAATTGTTTATGATCCAGTTTAGGGTTTTACCGCAGTAAAAGTATAGAGCGTAATTCGTAAAATAAAAAAGGCCGCACAGCAGCCTTTTATTACAAATTCAATGGCATACTAAGTTGTCAAAGATTGCTGAACTGTTCAAGAACATCAGCTATCCAAGACAACTAAACCGTCCAAGGTAACAGTTTTTTGGCAAAGTGATCGGCTTGGCCTAAGCGAATCGCTGCGCGGTGACGCATCCGATAAAAAGCTTGATAGCACAGGGGGACTAAGTACAAGCTAGTCACTGTCGAGAACGATAAGCCACCGATAATGGCGATTGCCATGGGGTAATATGGCGGGCCGCCGCCACCGATTTGGGTATCACCCATCGCCAGTGGGACTAATCCCAGTACTGTTGTACCTACTGTCATTAACACTGGCCGCAAACGGGTGATACACACCTCCCGAATGGTGTCAGACAATTTGTCGAGATCCGGTGTCATCTGATTGATTTGATCCACCAGAACGATACCGTTGTTTACCACAATCCCCATTAAAATCAAGATACCTATCATTGCCATCACAGAAATAGGGGTGCCTGTGATAAACAGCGCCCAGAATACACCTGTGATGGAAAATAGGATCGAGGTAATAATCGCCGTTGGTAATAGTAGAGATTCAAACAACGCCGCCATAACAATATAAATCATCGCGACAGCCAAGAGCATATTAGTCACCATCACGTTCTGATCTTCATCTTGGCGCTCGAAGCCACCACGGAGTGAATAGTCGTAACCATCGGGGAAACGGATATTTTCCATCACTTGCTTGATCTTAGTTTGCGCCTCTTCTGTGGTGAGGTTTTCTAAGTTAGCCCCAATCGACAGCGAGGTTTGGCGATTGAAGTGTTTGATAGTATCGAAGCGGGGTTGGATCTCAATCTTCGCCAGATTATCTAAGGTGTACACTCTTTGGTCGAGGCGTACTATGGGTAACTGCTTGAGTTTCTCAAGTGACTTTTGCCACTCTTTCTCATAGGCCATTTCGATGCGCAGCTCGCCATTAGGATCGTGGCGGAAGGATCGCAGCGGTGAACCGCGCAGTGCCATGGAGATACTTGAGGCAATTTCATTGAGTTTTAAATCTAACCGCGCCGCCATTTGTCTATCAATGCGGATAATCACTTCTTGCTGAGCGCCATTAAGCTCGGAGCGAACATCTTGCAATCCTTTGATATTTTGCAACAAAGGAATAACTTGCTCGCTCAAGTTAATCAGCTCAGAGGTTGAACGTCCTGTCAGTGTGACTCGCACGCCAGAGTTGTCATTGCCCCAGCCAAATTGCGGTTTGGCGATGGAATACTTAGGGAAGCCGCTACGGATTTTCTTTTTTAACTCATCCACTGATATAGGCAAATCTTTCTTTAGGAGGATCACCGATGAGCCATCGTCAGAGGCATAATAGCTGTAGACAGAATCAATATGGAATTCCTCTTTATTGTTATAAAGATACTCTTCCATTTGGTTGATCATTGCCTCAGTAACATTGAGATTATGTCGACCTTCTACTTGGTAGTTAATGTAGATTCGTTCATTGCTCTCGCTGTCTTCTTGATCCTGTTTAACCATAGATAGCGGCAGGGCGGTGGATGCGAGGATCGCTACAGCAATCACGCCTGAACGCCAAGGTCTGAGCAATACCCAATCTAGGGTATTATTGTAGAAACGTTGTAATTTACCCGCATCCTTTTCGGGTGCGATGTCAAAGTGGAACTTAGTCAACATCAAAGGGATTAAGGTTTTTGCTACCAATAGCGACGCGGCGAGTGAGATACAAATCGCAATAGCAACATGCTCTAGAAAAATGGTGATCTCGACTTTTACGCCAAAAATATTAGGTAAAAATACAATGGCGGTTGTCATTGTGCCTGCCAATACCGCCAGAGACACTTTATCGACCCCCGTCATGACTGACTCTTCATTGTCTTTAGGGTGTTTACCTTGTTTTTCCTGCAGTACGCTCTCAGTGACAACCACAGCGTTATCAATCAACATACCGACGGCGAGCAGGAGCCCCATCATAGACAGAATATTCAAGCTGTAACCGAGTAGATACATAGCGGCGAGCGTCATACCAATTGAAATAGGTACGGATGACACAACCACTAAAGTCATTTTCAAATTACGCAGGAATAAGTACAGCACTACAAAGGATAGCAGTGCACCGATTAACCCTGAAAGCAGCAAATCCATTAGTGAAGATTTTACTCCAGAGGCTTGATCCTCCATGATAAATAGGCGAATACCTTGGAACTGTTGGTCCTGCTTCGCAAGCTCAATCACCTTCATGACACGGTCTGACACTTCGACTAAGTTAGCGCCAGATTCCTTAAACACATCCAAACCCACGGCATAGTGCTTATCTAAATGTCGACCTTCGATACGTTCAGGTAGGGCAAATTGTACATCGGCGATATCGCCTAAGGTCAATCCGGGGATCAGTACTAGTGCTTTGATATCTTCAAGGTTTCTGAACTCACCCTTAGGTGAAACTTGATAAACGATACTACTGGCCCTGAGTGTACCTGCGCTCAGCACAAAGTTCTCTCTGCCGAGACGTTGTTGCAAATCTGTGGCTGAAAATCCACTGGCGGCAAGGCGGTCGGCATTGATGCGTACCTCAATTTGCTTTTGCTCAACGCCGTACAAGCTGACCTTAGAGACACCTTCAACACGTTCAAGTGGACGCTTGAGCTGTTTATCGAGTAGATCGAATGCACCTGAAAGCTCACGATCACTTGAGATGCGTATGGTGAGCACAGGCATGTCGGCGGTGGAGAATTGGCGGATAAAGACCCGCTCCACATCCTTGGGCAGTAAATGCCGCACAGCATCGATTTTTTCCCGCGCTTCTAAGCTCTTAGTGGCAACGTTTTCCCCCCACTTCATGTTGATTTCGATTTCGGCGCCTTCTTGGGAGGACTCTGATTCAAGCTCATCAATCCCACCCATAGTCGCGAGGGATTCCTCCAGCACTTTGGTAATATCGCGCTCCACTTCAGCAGGGGTCGAGCCTTTGTAAGGCACTTCCACCACTATCTGTGGGATATCGATACCGGGGAACATTTCCAGCGGTAATAGGCGACTCGAGGCGAGACCAAACAGCAAGATAGCAAAGAAGAACATGCTGGTGGTTACGGGGCGCTTAATGGCTAAACGGGTGAGGTTCATGGGCGAGCCTCCTCTACGTTTACATGTGAGCCAGTTACTGCGTATTCTTTACGGTCGAATAGGGCATAGAGCACTGGGAGCACTACTAAGGTCAGTAGTGTTGATAAACTCAGACCAAAGATCACCGTAATCGCCATCGGTGCGCGCACCTCTGAGCCATCACCTAGACCTAGCGCCATCGGCAATAAGCCTAAGGTCGTGGTGAGGGTTGTCATCATAATCGGGCGTAGGCGCGATTTAGCTGCATCGCGAATGGCATCAAGTTTTTGAGCACCTTCGCTACGCAGTTGATTGATCCGATCCACAAGCACAATCGCGTTGTTCACGACGATCCCCGCCAACATGATAAGGCCAATAAATACCACCACACTCAAATGAGTTTGGGTGATATAAAGCCCAAGTACACTGCCACCTAATGCCATAGGTACGGCAAAGAGAATAAGCAAGGGATGTAATAGTGATTCAAACTGACTCGCCATGACTAAATACACTAAGAAAATCGCTAAGATAAGGGCAATTTTGAGTGATTGGAATGAGTGCTCCATTTCCTCATTTTGACCACCAAAACGGGCCTGAACCGATGCGGGTAACACTTGTTGCGATAGTATCTGCTGCGCTTGTGCAACCGCATCGCTTAAATCACCATAGGCGAGGTTAGCTGATACGAGAGCCACACGTTGTTGGCTGATGCGGTTAATCGCAGATGGGCCTAATTGCAATGAAACTTCTGCAACTGCGCTTAATGCAATAGGTTGACTGCTATTCGGATTGATGATTAAGGCATCGATATCGCTGATTTGATCCCGCTCCGCGAGTTCACTGCGCACCAGAATATCAATCTTACGGTCACGCACTGTGTATTGACTGGCAACAGTACCACCAACACGTTGGGCAATACGGTTTGCAACCGTTGGCGCATCCATTCCTAGAGCCGCTAACCTTGCATGATCGAAACGGATACTTAGCTCAGGTTGACCATCACGTAGACTGGTGTTCACGTCGGCAAAACGCTCCGATGCGGATAATGCTTTGACGAGACTATCTGCGCTGCGTTTGAGTAAGTTTAAATCGTAACCTGTGAGCTCAATCTCTAGTGGCGTTTTAAAGCTGAATAACTCAGGTTGCTCAATTTTCGCTTCAAGTTCAGGAATACGGCGCGCAGTATCACGTAATACTTGAGTGACTGCGTTATAGGCACTGTGGTCGTTAAGCACCACTTGCAAGCGGCCCCAGTTTTCACCCCCGCGGGCAGTATCCGAAGTCATCAAACCGCCACTACCGGCTTGACTATAAGCATGTTTAACTTCGGCTCTGTCTTTAATTGACAGTGCAAGTTGCTGTAATATCTTGTCGGTTTCGCTCACAGCCGTACCCGGCGGCAGTCAGATCTCCACGTAAAACTCGCCCTGATTCATTGGCGGAATAAGCTCCGTACCAAGTCGCGGTAACAAACTAATACAAGCGCCTGTTATTGCAATCGTGAGTAACAGCGTTGCTTTCTGTTGGCGCAGCGCCGAGGCCAGAAGCTTGTAATAAACCTTCTCAATACTGTGGTAGACAAAGTTAAATGCTGAGCTTAACGGGCGCATCACTAGACCAATAAGCCATGAGAAAAAGCGGCCTAAAATCAACACTAAGCTCAGTAGTGCACTAGGTAAGTAACTAACAATTAATAGAATAGGAAAAGAAAACACAGTCGCACTATAGTGTTTAAGCTTGCCCATTTTAGTGGTGGGTTTATCCTTAGGTGTCGTTTTTATCAGCGCGGGTAAGGTTTTAAAGCCTTCACGTGATGCCAGCATTGGAATGGATGTTAACGCGACTAATAGCGATGCTAACAGCGCAAAAGTGACCGTTAGCGCTTGATCTGAGAAGAGGGCGCCGGCAATCCCATCCACGAATACTAGCGGCACAAACACCGCAAGAGTGGTGAGTGTTGAGGCAAAAATTGCGCCTGCCACTTCTTTAGTCCCCGTCACTGCAGCTTCTAATTTACTCATGCCTTCGCTACGGCAGCGGTCTATGTTCTCTAATACCACAATGGCGTTATCGACCAAGAGACCGATGGCAAGGGCAATACCACCTAATGACATGATGTTTAAGCTGATATCGGCAAAATACATCATGTTAAAGGTGGCGATGACTGAGAAGGGAATCGAGATAGAAATAATCAGTGTCGGGATGATATTACGCAAGAACAGGTAAATCACTAGCATAGATAACAAGCTGCCCATCAGCGCAGAAGAGGTGACTTCGCTGACCGCACTTTCGATAAACTCAGACTGATCGTAAATCACTTCGAGCTTATTTTGCTTAGGATCTTGATTGATTTTGGCGAGTTCATCGCGCAGTTTTTTGGCGACAGCGACAGTATTTGCATCACCTTCTTTATAAATGGCCAGTTCAATCGATTCTTGACTGCCGATGCGGGTGATATCACTACGCTCTTTGTAGGCATCTGTGATGGTAGCAACTTCGAATAAACGGACTAAAGCTTGCTCGTCGCGATAGACGATCACTTGGCCGAGTTCATCTAATGAGTTGAATTGGTTTAGCGTTCGTACTAAGTATTCGCGATCACCTTGGATCACTTTACCCGCAGAGAGGTTGATGTTTTCCTCATTAATACGACGTTTAATATCATCGGCATTGAGATTGAGCTGCGACAGTTTTTCTTGATTGAGCTGAATATGCACTTCTTGCTCTAGGCCGCCAGATAAACGCACGGCGGCGACCCCAGATAGCGCCTCTAAACGACGCTTAAGTTCTTCCTCTGCATAGGTGCGCATTTGTTTGAGATCGGCTTCAGATGCATTAGGCACAGACAGCGCGAGACGCATAATAGGGTCAAGGTTGGGGTTAAAACGCAGTAATAAGGGCTTTTTAACATCGAGCGGCAGAGCGATAGTGTCGAGTTTTTCACGTACATCTAAACTCGCCATATCCATTGTTGTGCCCCATTCAAACTCGAGCACCACATCTGACATGCCTGAGCGCGAAATAGAACTGATTTTACGTAAGCCTTTGACCACGCCAACGGCTTCTTCAATTGGTTTAGAGACGAGCTGTTCGACTTCTACTGGCGCCGCACCGTCATACATAGTGCGAATGGTTAATGTGGGATAGCTTAAGTCTGGCAGTAACTTCACCGCTAAGCGGGAAAATCCCACCATACCGAATAAAATCACCGCCAGCATGAACATCCACACCGTGACTGGCCGTTTAACGGAAGTGCTGATAATTGACATGAAAGGCTCCTATCAGTTCTTAGCGGAAGCAAGATCGAGTGGGGTGATCACTTCGACTAAGGATTGGTCTTTCAAGTTTTGCTGGCCACGGGTAACGACTTGCTCACCGGGGTTAATACCTGTAATCACTTCTACCGAATCACCTTCACGGTAGCCAATTTCGACTTCACGACGGTTCGCATTGGTACCATCAATAACATAAAGCGCTTGTTTGTTGTCTTGGTTAATCAAGGCGCTGTAGGGAACGGTAATCACGTTCTCGTGGGTATCGTATTTGAGCTCAACCCGGGTAAACATGCCAGCTTTAAGGCGCGCCTCTTGATTCGGCACAGCAAGTGTCACCTTAAAGGTGCCACTTTGTGGGTCCACAATCGGGCTTATGCGTAGCACTTTGGCATGGATAGCATTTTTACTTTGTTGATTGCTGAACACTTGTGCTTCTTGGCCGAGTTTTAAGCTCGCAAGCTGTTGCTCTGGGAGATGAACAATACCGTGAAGTTTATCTTGGTTGACTATATAAAACAAATCGCCAAATTCCTTCGCCATATTGCCAGCTTTAACATAGCGTTTAGCAACTACACCGCTGATAGGGGAAAGGACGCGGCTTTCTTTTACTTGCAGTTCGGCGAGATCTTTTTTAGCGATAGCGGCTTGCAAGTTATATTCAAGTTTGGCCATTGAATCCGCGCTGATAAATTCTCTGTTGCTCATTTTCTTCAGACGATTTAATTCTTGCTCGATGATTTTGACTTCGGCTTCTGAGCGGTCTAAATCATATTGCTGCCTCTTGGCATCAATAACAGCCAGCACTTGTCCCTTTTGAACGCGGTCACCTTCTTCAACAGCGAGAGATTCAATGAGCCCTGATATACGGCTCACTACATTGGCTTCCTGTGGCGCTTCTAAGGTGGCAGTTGTACTGTAAAAAGATGAAACGTTTCCTTGCATCACTGTAGTGGTTTCGACGGGAATGGCATATTTTTCTTCTTTTTTGACCACTTCTTCCTCACCACAGGCTGCTAGCATCGAAATCATTAGCAGTGGCAGGGTGAATTGAGCAATTTTTGACTTTTCCATAAGAATGTTACCTGTTGTCTTTATTGTGATGTCAGTTGTTAGCAGAAACCATGCCAATGTTTAAATTTGTTTAATTTCAGTCTGTTAGGCGTATTTTTGGCTAAGTGTGATTTGTGATTCTTACTAAATGTAGCTAAAAGGTTTAAAAAGTGATGAGAATAACTAAACGCGGTTAATTAAGGTTACACAAGTGCGCAATTGCAACAATGTATTTTGTCAGGAGAAGTAATACCAATCGTATTAAATATCTGTTCATTCAGCGGGAGTTCAACGCGCTTTAGACAAGGCGAAGGCTTGAAGGCATAGTGGTGCTCTGTTGAAAGCCTTGAACGCAGTATAAAGCGCTTTGCCATGTAGTGAACATCAGCCGCCCTTCGGGAGCCTCACAGACATCCCACTCCGGTGTTGCATTGACTTAAAAGGGAATAACCATTTCTGCGTCAATGCGCCTTGGATTGAAATGCCTGTGAGGCTCTGAACTGATTAGATATTTAATGTGATTGGTATAAGTTTAAAAGAGGATTATTTGAAATGAAAAAAGCGCCCTTAGGCGCTTTTTAATGCGTAAGTCGTGGGACTTAGCGTTTGTCTTGTGCGACGAAATCACGCGCAGTTTCACCAGTATATAACTGACGTGGACGGCTGATTTTGTGGCCTGGTTGATCTAACATTTCTTTCCAGTGAGCAATCCAGCCTACAGTACGTGCCAGTGCGAACAGCACAGTGAACATACTGGTTGGAATACCAATGGCTTTCATAATGATGCCAGAGTAGAAGTCGACGTTTGGATACAGCTTTTTAGAAATGAAGTATTCGTCTTCAAGTGCAATGCGCTCAAGCTCCATTGCCACATCCAAGAGTGGATCTTGTACTTTCAGTTCTTTCAGCACTTCATGACAGGTTTCACGCATCACTTTGGCTCGTGGGTCAAAGTTTTTGTAAACACGGTGTCCAAAGCCCATCAGACGGAAAGGATCATTTTTATCTTTAGCGCGTTCAATGAATTCAGGAATACGGTCTACTGAACCGATTTCTTCTAACATTTGCAAACAGGCTTCGTTAGCGCCGCCGTGTGCAGGGCCCCAAAGAGATGCGATACCCGCTGCGATACACGCAAATGGGTTTGCACCTGAAGAACCGGCTAAACGTACTGTTGAAGTCGATGCGTTTTGTTCATGATCTGCATGTAAAATGAAGATCCTGTCCATTGCACGTTCAACAATAGGGTTCACGACGTATTCTTCGCACGGTACAGCAAACATCATGCTTAAGAAGTTGCCCGCATAGCTTAAGTCATTACGTGGGTACACGAATGGCTGGCCTGAAGAATACTTGTAGCACATGGCTGCTATCGTAGGCATTTTTGAGACTAAGCGATAAGCGGCGATTTCGCGGTGACGTGGATCGTTAACATCCAGAGAGTCTTGGTAAAATGCAGATAATGCACCCGTCACACCACATAACATGGCCATAGGATGCGCATCACGACGGAAACCTCTAAAGAAGAAGGCTAGCTGCTCGTGAACCATAGTGTGGGTTTTAACTGTATGTACAAACTCAGTATATTGCGCCTTGGTCGGCAGTTCACCGTAAAGCAGCAAATAACACAGGTCTAGGTAATCGGAGTCAACGGCAAGTTGATCGATTGGATAGCCACGGTGTAACAATATACCTAGATCACCATCAATATAGGTAATTGCAGATTCACAGGAGGCAGTCGCAAGAAAACCTGGATCAAAAGTAAAGTAACCTTTGCTGCCAAGTTTACTGATATCGATTACGTCAAAACCAGCGGTTCCCTGCTTTACTGGCAATTCTATCGAGTCGTTCCCTGGTAATTCTAATTTGGCTTTTAAATCAGCCATACCCCGTTCTCCTTACTTAGTTCTTATCTGTGAGTGCGGCATGTCAAACCGCCATTACTTTACAGCCATTCTAGATCACATTTCAATTTAAATAAGCGTTTAAATTTGTTAGACCATGGTATAAAAGCCTTTACTTTTCTATTTGTAACTGGCACTTACAGTAAAAAATAGTCAAAAAAACATAATTTGCATTCTGTGATGTTTGTATTTGACATTTGCCGCGAGTATACTTGCCTCGCCCAATAAGGGCCGCAAACAACGATTATAAAGCACCCTTTGTTTACATGTTAAATGAGTGCGTGCTCAGATAGTTAACTGTTTGTTTAAACTTTGCTTTTGTGTTTACTTTTGCAGTGATCAACCTCCTGTTTAAAGTTTGTACAAAAGCGGTTCACATAACAAAAAAAATGCTCAATGGAGCTGAGTGAGCAGAACGTGAAAAAGCAAAGACCTGTCCATTTAGATCTGCAGACCATTCGCTTTCCTGCAACAGCGATTGTGTCAATTCTTCACCGTGTTTCCGGTGTCATCATGCTGTTCGCAGTTGGCATTCTCATTTGGTTGCTAAATTCATCTTTAGCATCAGCTGAAAGTTTCGCTGGCGTACAGTCTCTATTCGATAACTTCGTGATGAAGTTTATCCTGTGGGGCATTATGACTGCACTGGCGTATCACTTGTTTGGTGGCCTGCGCCACTTAGTAATGGATACCGGTCGTTGGGAAGAATTGTCATCGGGTGCCGCATCAGCGAAAGCTGTATTTGCCTTAACGGTAGCCTTTTCAATCATAGCGGGGATCTGGGTATGGTAACCAATGCAGCAAGTTTTGGACGCAGTGGTGTTCATGACTATATTCTACTACGCGCTAGTGCAGTGATCCTCGCCTGTTACACCATTTTCTTGGTTGGCTTTATTGCATGTAGTTCCCCTCTCACCTACGACGTCTGGCATGGCCTATTTAGTGCTCTGCCAATGAAAGTGTTTACACTTCTGACGCTGGTAGCCTTATTAGTACATGCTTGGATTGGTGTATGGCAAGTGCTGACAGATTACGTTAAGTGCACGTCGTTACGTGGTGTTTTACAGTTCACCTTTGTCGTTACCGTATTTTGTTATTTAGCGGCCGGCATTGTTATTGTGTGGGGTGTCTAAGTGAGTATTCCAGTACGCGAATTTGATGCTGTAGTGATCGGTGCCGGTGGCGCTGGTATGCGTGCAGCGCTGCAGATTTCCAAAGAAGGTAAAAGCTGTGCGCTTTTATCAAAAGTATTCCCAACCCGTTCTCATACCGTATCTGCGCAGGGTGGTATCACTGTTGCGTTAGGTAACGCCCATGAAGATCATTGGGAACAACACATGTACGATACCGTGAAAGGTTCCGATTTTATCGGTGACCAAGAAGCCATCGAGTTCATGTGTAAAACCGGTCCTGAAGCCGTGATTGAACTTGAGCAAATGGGTTTGCCTTTCTCTCGTTTCGAAAATGGTACGATTTACCAACGTCCATTTGGTGGTCAATCTAAGAACTTTGGTGGCGAGCAGGCTGCGCGTACTGCGGCAGCTGCCGACCGTACTGGTCATGCTTTGCTTCACTGTTTATACCAACAAAACGTTAAGCATAAGACGCAAGTCTTCTCAGAATGGTATGCATTAGATCTCGTTAAAAACGATGATGGCGCCGTTGTGGGTTGTACTGCGATTGAAATTGAAACGGGCGATATCGTTTATTTCAAAGCCAAAGCAACGATTCTTGCGACCGGTGGTGCAGGGCGTATTTACGCTTCGACGACTAACGCGCATATCAACACCGGTGACGGCGTCGGTATGGCAATGCGTGCTGGCGTGCAAATGCAAGACATGGAAATGTGGCAATTCCACCCAACTGGCATCGCCGGCGCGGGTGTACTTGTGACTGAAGGTTGTCGTGGTGAAGGCGGTTATCTGCTGAACAAAGACGGCGAGCGTTTCATGGAGCGTTATGCCCCTAACGCGAAAGATTTGGCATCACGCGACGTGGTAGCACGTTCTATGATGACTGAAATCCGCGAAGGTCGTGGTTTAGACGGTCCATTAGGCCCACACTGTTTGCTCAAGCTTGATCACTTAGGTAAAGAAACATTAGAAGCACGTTTACCAGGCGTGTGTGAATTGTCTCGTACTTTTGCCCATATCGATCCAGCCGATGGTCCAATTCCAGTACTACCAACCTGTCACTATATGATGGGCGGTCTACCAACTAAGGTCAGTGGTCAAGTTATTCGTAAGAATGAAGACGGCACTGAACAAGATGTTATTGGTCTGTTTGCTGTGGGTGAGATTGCCTGTGTATCTGTACATGGTGCAAACCGTTTAGGTGGTAACTCACTGCTTGACTTAGTGGTCTTTGGCCGCGCAGCGGGTCAGCATTTAGGTAAAGCTTTGGATGAGACTGACGATCCAAAAGACGCAAGTGATGCGGATATTGCTGCCTCTCTGGCGCGTCTGAATCGTTGGGAAAGCAACAAAGATGGCGAAGACCCAGCGCAAATCCGTAAGGATCTGCAACTGTGTATGCAATTAAACTTCTCTGTATTCCGTCGTGGCGATGCTATGGCTGAAGGGTTAGAGCAGTTGAAAGTGATTCGTGAACGTCTTGCAAATGCTAAATTGTCTGATAACTCTCGTGAATTCAATACTCAACGTATTGAATGTTTAGAGTTAGATAACTTGATGGCAACGGCAATCGCCACGGCTTATGCGGCTAACTTCCGTACCGAAAGTCGCGGTGCTCACTCACGTGAAGATTATTTAGAGCGTGATGATGAGAACTGGTTATGCCACAGCTTATTTGACCCAATCACTGAAACGATGGATCGTCGTGCAGTGAACATGGCACCTAAGTTACGTGAAGCATTCCCGCCGAAGAAACGTACCTACTAGGAGTTGCAAAGATGAAATTGACATTTGCAGTTTAT
Organism: Shewanella sp. SM101; assembly: GCF_025654465.1. NCBI lineage: Bacteria > Pseudomonadati > Pseudomonadota > Gammaproteobacteria > Alteromonadales > Shewanellaceae > Shewanella > Shewanella sp. SM101. The sequence goes on along the minus strand of NZ_JAKKRH010000036.1, from coordinate 19,536 downwards.
CGCTACAATCCTGACGTAGATACTAAACCGTATATGCAGGATTACAGCTTAGAAGTGGCTGAAGGCTCTGACATGATGGTGCTCGATGCACTGATCAAGTTGAAAGAGCAAGATCCGACTTTGTCATTCCGTCGCTCATGCCGTGAAGGCGTGTGTGGTTCAGACGGCGTGAACATGAATGGTAAGAATGGTCTGGCGTGTATTACCCCAATTTCAACCTTTAAAGGTAAGAAATTAGAAATACGTCCATTACCAGGTATGCCAGTTGTTCGTGACTTAGTTGTTGATTTAACTCAGTTCTATAAGCAGTATGAGAAGATCAAGCCTTACCTCATCAATGATGAGAAACAACCTGCTCGTGAACACTTACAATCCCCTGAAGAGCGTGCTCATTTAGATGGTTTGTACGAATGTATCATGTGTGCCTGTTGTTCTACGGCTTGCCCATCATTCTGGTGGAATCCTGATAAGTTTATCGGTCCAAGCGGTCTGCTTCACGCATATCGTTTCTTGATCGACAGTCGCGATACAGCTACAGAAGAACGTTTATCTGAGCTGGACGACGCCTATAGCGTGTTCCGTTGCCATGGCATCATGAACTGCGTTGACGTTTGTCCAAAAGGTCTTAATCCGACTAAAGCAATTGGTCATATTAAGTCCATGCTGTTGAAGCGAGCAGTGTAATGCGAGAACCCGAGCTGAAACCAATAATAATATAGCTCTTGAAGAGTCACTTTCTGGTAGCAGAAGGTGACTCTTTTGCGTATGTAATGGAAGACAACGCGCCGTATATCTGGACATCTAGGGGCGGCAGAAATTATGCGTCGAAGGTAATCTCTACAGACTGCATATTTAATACTATGGCTAAGCACGTGTATAAAGTTTGAAAGGAATAGAAATGCACCAAGGCATCATGAAAGCCTGGCTCGAATCATCTCACTTAAGTGGTGCAAATTCGACCTACGTAGAAGAGATGTATGAAGCCTATCAAGAAGACCCACAGTCAGTCGCTGATGATTGGCGTGCGGTATTTGATAATCTCCCTCCTGTGAACGGTGCCTCTGTTGATGCGCCTGAAGCTGCTCACTCAAAAGTACGTGATTATTTTCGCAGTTTAGCGTTAGAAGGACGCCATAAGAGCTCTGCTCGTGTGACGGATCCTGAAATGGATGCTAAACAAGTTAAAGTCCTGCAATTAATTAACGCCCATCGTTTCCGTGGTCACCAAGGTGCTAATCTTGATCCCCTCGAATTGTGGAAACGTGAACCCGTAGCTGATTTAGATCCTGCCTTCCACGGCTTGACTAAAGAAGACATGGAACGTGAGTTTAATACAGGTTCTTTTGCTCATGGTGGCGAAACCATGAAGCTCGCGGATTTGGTAAAAGCGCTGAAAGCCACCTACTGTGGTTCTATCGGTGCTGAATATATGCACATTACCGATACCGATGAGAAACGCTGGATCCAACAACGTCTCGAACCTTCCTTAGGTAAAGCTAACTACGATAAAAGTGTTAAGACACGCATTCTTGAAGGCCTTAACGCCGCAGAAGGTATTGAAAAATACTTAGGTGCTAAATTCCCTGGTGCGAAACGTTTCTCGTTAGAAGGCGGTGATGCGTTAGTGCCTATGATGCGCGAAATTATTTATCGTGCAGGTGAAGCCGGTACTAAAGAAATCGTCGTCGGTATGGCTCACCGTGGTCGTCTGAACGTATTAGTGAACGTATTAGGTAAGCGTCCAGCTGAACTGTTTGACGAGTTCGCGGGTAAGCATGCTGATACCCACGGTTCTGGTGACGTTAAGTACCACCAAGGTTTCTCCTCTGATTTTGAAACGCCGGGCGGCAATGTGCATTTAGCACTGGCCTTTAACCCATCGCACCTTGAAATCGTTAACCCTGTGGTGATTGGCTCTGTACGTGCCCGTCAAGATCGTCGCGGTTGTAAGGATGGCCTACAAGTCATGCCTATTACTATCCACGGTGACTCTGCAATTGCAGGTCAAGGGATAGTACAAGAGACATTCAACATGTCTCAAACCCGTGGCTTTAAAGTCGGCGGCAGTATTCGCATCGTAGTGAACAACCAAGTGGGTTTCACGACGTCTAACCATGCGGACACTCGTTCGACGGAATACTGTACTGACATCGCTAAGATGGTTCAGGCACCGATTTTCCACGTTAACTCTGATGATCCCGAAGCCGTTGCTTTTGTGTCGCAGTTAGCCGTTGATTATCGTAACGAGTTCAAACGTGATGTGGTGGTTGAATTAGTGTGTTATCGCCGTCATGGTCATAACGAAGCCGATGAGCCAAGTGCGACTCAGCCGTTGATGTATGCCAAGATCAAGAAACACCCAACGCCACGTAAGATTTATGCAGACAAGCTAATCGCTGAAAACGTGATGGCTGCTGATGATGTGACTGGTCTTATCAATAATTACCGTGATGCATTAGATCAAGGTGATTGTGTGGTTAAAGAATGGCGCCCAATGACGCTGCATTCTGTTGATTGGACACCGTATATCGGTCGTGAGTGGGACGAAGCGTATCAAGCCTCTATGTCGGCTGAGCGTTTACAAAGTCTGGCTGACAAACTGAGCTATGTACCTGAAAGTCATCCGTTGCAATCACGTGTTGCTAAGATTTATAGCGACCGTTTAGCGATGGCAAAAGGCGAGAAGCCACTCGATTGGGGTTTTGCAGAAACGCTGGCTTATGCCTCAATTCTGGAAGACAACAAGCGTGTACGTATTACAGGTCAGGATTCTGGCCGCGGTACTTTCTTCCATCGTCATGCTGTATTGCACAATCAAAACGATGGCACGACTTACATGCCACTGCGCAATATTGCTGATGAACAAGGCCCAATTGATATTACTGACTCAGTATTATCTGAAGCCTCAGTACTGGCGTTTGAGTATGGTTATGCCACAGCAGAACCCGGCGGATTGACTATTTGGGAAGCCCAGTTTGGTGACTTTGCTAACTGTGCCCAAGTGGTAATCGATCAGTTCTTGTCATCGGGTGAGCAGAAGTGGGGCCGTTTATGTGGTCTGACTATGCTGTTACCCCATGGCTATGAAGGTCAAGGCCCTGAGCATTCAAGCGCCCGTTTAGAGCGTTTCTTGCAGATGTGTGCTAACCACAATATGCAAGTGTGTGTGCCTTCAACACCTGCACAGGTCTACCATATGTTGCGCCGCCAAGTGGTGCGTCCTATGCGTCGTCCACTTATCGTTATGTCGCCTAAGTCATTACTACGTCATCCATTAGCGGTTTCAAGCTTGGAAGAATTAGCCAATGGCAGTTTCCAAAATGTGATCGGTGAAATCGATACGTTGGAAGCAAGCAAGGTTGACCGAGTTGTCTTCTGCAGTGGTAAGGTTTACTTCGAACTGCTGGAAAAACGTCGTAAAGAAAATATCACTAACGTAGCGATAATCCGTGTCGAACAGTTATATCCGTTCCCACATGATGAAATGATCGTTGCTTTGGCTGATTACCAACATGTGAAAGATTTTGTTTGGTGTCAGGAAGAGCCACAGAACCAAGGTGCTTGGTACTCTAGTCAACACCATTTCTGGGCCGCGGTTCCTGCAGGTGCACAGTTAACTTATGCTGGTCGTGAAGCGTCAGCTGCACCAGCGTGTGGTTACCCTGAGTTGCACACACATCAGCAAGAATCTTTAGTGAACAGTGCCCTGAAACTTACAATCGCACTGTAGTAATAGACATTTTATAAAAGGATAGTTTTTCATGAGTATCGAAATCAAGGTACCCGTACTACCAGAATCTGTTGCCGATGCCACGATTGCCACTTGGCATGTGAAAGTGGGCGAGCAAGTTTCTCGTGATCAAAACCTGGTTGATATTGAAACCGATAAAGTGGTTCTTGAAGTGGTTGCGCCAGAAGATGGCCACATTGGCGAGTTCTTATTTGAAGAAGGCGCCACTGTTCTGGGTGAACAAGTGATCGCTAAATTTATCGCCGGTGCTGTATCGGGCAAAGAAGTCACTAAAGCGCAAGCTGAAGCGGCAACGCCTGTAGCTGAAACTAGCGATGAAAGCAGTGATGCGTTAAGCCCATCTGTTCGCCGTTTACTGGCTGAGCACAATGTTGATGCCAGCAAAGTAAAAGGCACTGGTGTGGGTGGTCGTATTACGAAAGAAGACGTAGAAGCCTTCGTTAAGTCTGCCCCTAAAGCTGCGGCGCCAGCAGCACCTGCTGTAGCTCCGTTAGCGGCTGGCCGTAGCGAGAAGCGCGTGCCAATGACACGTCTGCGTAAGACAATCGCAAACCGCTTGTTAGAAGCGAAAAACTCTACCGCTATGCTCACGACGTTTAACGAAGTGAACATGAAGCCCATCATGGATATCCGTAAGCAATACCAAGATATCTTTGAAAAGCGCCACGGTATCCGTTTAGGCTTTATGTCTTTCTACATCAAAGCCGTGACTGAAGCGCTGAAACGTTTCCCAGAAGTCAACGCGTCTATTGATGGCGACGATATCGTCTATCACAACTACTTCGACATCAGCATTGCAGTATCAACACCACGTGGCCTGGTAACACCAGTGTTACGTGACACAGATACCATGAACTTAGCTGAAATCGAAAAAGCAGTTCGTGATTTAGCCCTTAAAGGCCGTGACGGTAAGCTGACTGTGGCTGACATGACTGGCGGTAACTTCACTGTGACTAACGGTGGTGTTTTCGGTTCACTGATGTCTACACCGATCCTTAACCTGCCACAAAGTGCGATTTTAGGCATGCATGCCATTAAAGATCGCCCAATGGCAGTCAATGGTCAGGTTGAAATCCTGCCCATGATGTACCTAGCACTCTCATATGACCATCGTATTGTTGATGGCCGTGAGTCTGTTGGTTTCTTGGTTGCGATTAAAGACTTCCTAGAAGACCCAACTCGTCTGCTGCTTGATCTGTAACACAACTCGATAAGAGATTGCGCTTAAAGAAATAGCCAGACATACCCTCGTGACTGGCCCAAACGGGCCAGTTGGATTTGATTAGAAGTATACGGATAGATCATCATGAATTTGCATGAGTATCAGGCAAAATCCTTATTTGCCGAATATGGTTTACCAGTGTCAGAAGGTTTTGCATGTGATACAGCCCAAGAAGCTGTAGAAGCGGCAGGCCATATTGGCGGAAATTTATGGGTTGTTAAGTGTCAAGTACACGCAGGCGGCCGCGGTAAAGCAGGTGGCGTTAAAGTCACTGGCGATAAAGAAGAAATCAGAGCCTTTGCCGAACACTGGTTAGGCAAAAATCTGGTGACTTATCAAACTGATGAGAAAGGCCAGCCAGTTGCTAAAATTTTAGTAGAAAGCTGCACCGACATCGCTAACGAACTGTACTTAGGTGCCGTTGTTGACCGCGCGACTCGTCGTGTTGTGTTCATGGCGTCGACTGAAGGTGGTGTTGAAATTGAGAAAGTGGCAGAAGAAACGCCAGAACTCATCCACACTGCAATCATAGATCCTTTGACTGGCCCACAAGGTTATCAAGCACGTGATCTTGGCTTCAAGTTAGGTTTAAACCCAACTCAAATGAAGCAGTTCACTAAGATTTTCATGGGTCTGGCGACTATGTTCGTTGATCATGATTTCGCATTGCTTGAAATCAACCCACTGGTTATTACCACTGAAGGCAACCTACACTGTCTAGACGGTAAAATCGGTATCGACGGTAACGCACTTTACCGTCAACCAAAAATCAAAGGCATGCACGATCCATCACAGGATGATGCCCGCGAAGCTCACGCTGCTAAGTTCGAGCTGAACTATGTTGCATTAGACGGTAACGTTGGCTGTATGGTGAACGGTGCTGGTCTGGCTATGGGTACTATGGATATCGTTAACTTGCACGGTGGCAAGCCAGCGAACTTTTTAGACGTAGGCGGCGGCGCGACGAAAGAACGTGTAGCAGAAGCATTCAAAATCATTCTGTCTGACAGCAATGTGAAAGCGGTTCTGGTTAACATTTTTGGCGGTATCGTACGTTGTGACATGATCGCAGAAGGTATTATCGGCGCTGTTAAAGAAGTGGGCGTTAAAGTACCTGTTGTAGTTCGTTTAGAAGGTACTAACGCTGAACTTGGCCGTGAAGTATTAGCTAAATCAGGTCTAGATATCATTGCAGCTACCAGTCTAACTGACGCGGCTGAGCAAGTAGTTAAAGCTGCGGAGGGCAAATAATGTCTGTCTTAATCAATAAAGATACCAAGGTAATTTGCCAAGGTTTCACTGGCGGTCAAGGTACATTCCACTCACAACAAGCTATCGATTACGGTACGCAAATGGTGGGCGGTGTGTCTCCTGGTAAAGGTGGTCAAACTCACTTAGGTCTGCCAGTGTTCAACACTGTGAAAGACGCTGTGGCTGCGACTGGTGCGACTGCTTCTGTGATCTATGTTCCGGCTCCGTTCTGTAAGGATGCCATTCTTGAAGCTATCGACGGTGGCATCGAGCTTATCGTTTGTATCACTGAAGGCATTCCTACACTGGACATGTTGCAAGTTAAAGTGAAGCTTGAAGAAACTGGCGTTCGCATGATCGGCCCTAACTGCCCAGGTGTTATCACCCCAGGTGAATGTAAGATCGGCATTATGCCAGGTCACATCCACTTAAAAGGCAAAGTGGGCATCGTTTCTCGTTCAGGTACTCTGACTTATGAAGCCGTTAAGCAAACGACGGATGAAGGTTTCGGCCAATCTACTTGCGTAGGTATTGGTGGTGACCCAATTCCAGGTACTAGCTTCATTGATGTACTGGAAATGTTCCAAAACGATCCACAGACTGAAGCGATCGTTATGATCGGTGAAATCGGTGGTAACGCTGAGGAAGATGCGGCGGCTTTCATTAAAGCACACGTGACTAAGCCTGTTGTGTCATATATTGCGGGTGTCACTGCACCTGCAGGTAAGCGTATGGGCCATGCTGGCGCGATTATCGCTGGCGGTAAAGGTACTGCAGAAGACAAATTTGCTGCATTAGAAGCAGCGGGCGTGACAACTGTCCGCTCGCTTGCTGATATCGGTAAAGCGCTGCGTATTCGTACAGGTTGGTAAGCTAACCTTTACGAATATAAAAGGCGCCTAAGGCGCCTTTTTTATTGGCTGTAATTTCAGCAGCGAATCGTAGTAAATGACAGGAATGGGATTGAGCTAACACCATGAAGACTAGATATTTTTTCTTCTACGGGTTAGATTGATGCTTCTCTACTACGCGCTCGTCTGTGTCATTGGCGAGGATAATGTGAGTAGAGCCATTAACCATGAGCTAAGTGCTTATGGCTTCAGTGCTGTTCTGCAAAAAATCTTGAACTCAAATTTATTTAACACGGTTGCAGTCTATCGTTGCGAGCGTATTTGTTTTATGGGGCTTATCGCATTGGGGGAGGGTAAGCAACAGAGTCGATGTTAGCCACAGTAACGGCTTAAACATCACATTTTTTTATGAGGGAAAAACTGTGAAAACACCTAAAATCATTATTTCGGAAATTGACTTAGAAAGACTAGAGCGATTATTGGAGTCACTGCCGGCAAATGCGTTTCCGGGCAAAGCGGCATTGGAGGCTGAATTAGACAGAGCCGATATTGTGCCTGCATCACAGGTGCCCGCGAATGTGGTGACCATGAATTCAGAAGTGAAGTTTAGCGTTTCATCCAGTAATGAGACTTTCTGTTTACGTTTAGTGTATCCAAAAGACGTGAACGGCGCGGGCACGATTTCTATTTTGGCGCCAGTGGGCAGCGCATTATTAGGGCTCTCTCAAGGTGATGAAATTGAATGGCCAGGTCCGGGTGGTTCTATGGTAAAAGTGCGTATTGAGGAAATCCTGTATCAGCCTGAACGCAGTGGTGATTTCCACCGTTAAGCTTGAGGTATTGGCGTAGTGTCGTTGACGTTACGCCAGTGCACTTTAAGCGAACCATTGGTTGATTTTTAAGTGCCATTTTTGAAGGCGCAAAGATGATAACCCAAACTGAACGGTTAATTATTCGACCATTTACTGAGCAAGATTGTGAAGCGCTTTATTTGATGAACAGTAATCCCGAGATGCTAAAGTACATTCCCACCGCGGCATTTGCAGCTCGCGAGCAGGCGGTTGAGTTGTTTCACAAGGTGATCCAAGTCGATTATCAGCAACATGGTTTTGGTCGTTGGGCGGTAGAGCATAAAGCTGATAAGCGGGTGATTGGTTTTTGTGGTCCGAAATTTATTCCAGAATTCAGCGAAGTCGAACTGGGTTATCGTTATTTCCCTGAGTATTGGGGAACTGGAATTGGTACTGAGGCCGCATTTGCTGCATTAGCCGAATTTAAACGTTTTGGCATTGACCAGACGATTGCACTTATCTTAGCAGGGAATCTCGGTTCTGAAGGTGTGGCTAAGCGTGTGGGCATGCATTGGCGTGAGCAAAATGAGTTTATGGGCCATCAAGTGAATATCTACGCCAAGGTGTTATAGCGGTTTACCCGTAAACATCATCCAATAAAAAACCAGCCTTAGGCTGGTTTTTTGCTTAATGCTATATAAACACAATGGCCGACTTAGGCGTCGTTATGCTCACAGGTATCGTTGGTGCAAGTGCCGTACAAATATAAGCTGTGATTAGTCAGCTTAATGTTGTGTTTCATGGCAATTTCATCTTGACGACGTTCGATGACTTCATCTGAAAACTCAATCACTTTGCCACACGATAGGCAAACTAAGTGATCATGATGATGCTGAGTCGATAGTTCGAAAACGGCTTTACCGCTCTCAAAATGATGGCGACTGACAATACCTGCATCATCAAATTGGTTTAACACACGGTAGACGGTGGCTAGACCAATTTCTTCACCGATATCGAGCAGCTTCTTGTACAAATCTTCTGCACTGATATGTTGGTTTTCAGGTCCTTGCATCAGTTCTAGGATCTTGACTCGTGGCAGGGTAATTTTCAAACCCGCTTTTTTTAGCGCTTGATTTCCATCTGTCATTGCTAATCTCTTGATTGCAGAACCAATAGGTTCATCCGTGGATAGTGTTTGCCATTATAGGTGCTCAGGTTGAAAACTTAAACCTTTGTTCTGGCTTTCTAGGGCGATATGCAGATAAATTGTGTCAATAGGCGTTAAATCACAATATTTTGCGGCAATTCAAGCATAGTTTTTGTATGGTTATACCAAGGAATAATATTCACGGCTGCCAAAGTCAGTGAGAATAATTCAAATAAATAAAATAATAAGGAATCGGCATGTACCAGCAAATTGTGGTGTTAACTGGCGCAGGGATCTCTGCTGAGTCGGGTTTACGCACCTTTCGCGATCAAGATGGTCTATGGGAAGAGCATCATATTGAAGACGTTGCTACACCAGAAGGGTATGAACGTGATGCTGAATTAGTAGAGCGATTTTACAATAGTCGTTGGTTGCAACTGCACAGTGGCACGGTTGAACCCAATGCAGCGCATGTGGCCTTGGCAAAGTTGGAAGCGGAGTTTAAAGGTCAATTACTTATCATCACACAAAATATTGATGACCTGCATGAGCGTGCGGGCTCGCGCCGCTTATTGCATATGCACGGTGAATTATCCAAAGGCCGTTGTCCGCGCTCACGTCAGACCTTTATTTTACGTGAGCCCTTTGGTGCCGATAATTGCTGTACTTGTTGTATTCCGGCTCAGCGATTACGCCCCCATGTGGTGTGGTTTGGTGAAATGCCCTTAGGGATGGATCGAATTCACGATGCGCTCGATAACTGTGACTTGTTTATTGCCATTGGCACCTCTGGCACTGTGTATCCTGCCGCGGGCTTTGTGGATACTGCTAACCATCATGGGGCTCAAACAGTAGAAGTAAATATGATGGCACCCGATAGACACAGTCAGTTTCAATATCACCTCACAGGAAAAGCGGGGGAGTTAGTGCCTCAGTTGGTTGATACCATTTTAGCGGGTCGAGTGATTGGCAGTGAGTCGAACACATGAGCGAAAAAGTTGCGATTATAATGCGTGGCTTACCGGGCAGTGGTAAGTCACATTGGGTTGAAACTTACATTCTTTCCCTTCCTTTAGAAAAAGCCATTGGCGTGCGGCAACGTGGCGTATTTTCGACCGATAGTTTTTTCTACCATGAAGATGAATACCGTTTCGATGCCAAGAAATTACCTGAGTTTCATCAATGTAATTTGACGGGGTTTATTCAGGCACTTTCTTCAAGCGAGCCCGTGGTGATTTGTGACAATACCAATCTGTGCCACTGGGAATACATGGCCTATGAAGCGGCGGCAAAAGCCTTAGGTTATCAAGTTAGAATTGTGCTTGTGGGTGAACCAAGCAGTCTGGCTCATCAGCAGGAATGCGCGACACGCAATCGCCACGGCGTTCCTTTGGCACAAATTCAGCGTATGGCGAAGGGATTTGAAGATTTTTAATGTCAGGTACTTACTTATGTTGAGTGTTGTGATCTGTAGCAATCAATTTTAGGTATAGGTCCCGCAGTGTTTTCGCCCTGTCATAAGTCTGTTGTACTCTGTTTCAACGTTCTGCTTTGTCTATGTCTATGTGCATGTGTATGGCTCGTACATTCGCCTTGTCTATTTGACTGTGCACTTTAAGCTTGATCCCAAAGACAGTTTATCCACATAAGTCTGCGTATAATGCGCTAACTTGTGTGGCATTGAAGGGTCAATGCAAGATTGCTGCTGGCTTGATCGAGACCATTGAGCACAAGCGGACGTTTATCAGAGGAAAGAACCATGCTCATTAAAATTTTACTAACAGTCTTAGTCATTGCTGGCGCTTGGTTTTTACTGGTGAAACGCAAGCGTCAGATTGAACCTCTGGCAGTTAATCTCAGTTCAAAGCGTTTTAGTGAACCGCTGTGGCGCCGATACCTGTTGACGGGTGTGTTTGTGGTGATTGGATTTAGCCTGCTGAGTTACAGTGTTTGGTATTGGCGCGATCAGCATAGAATTGTCACTGTGAGAATTGTGTCACCGAATGCCGACAATAACGGCGAGTATCGTGTGCGAAAAGGGGATATCTCAGACTCGAAAATGGTCACTATCGATGGCATACATATTCGCTTTTCGACCCAAGAACGGTTGGCAATTATCGAAACCGATTAAGGCATATTTATTTTACTAAATTACCTTGCACGCCTTTTCATTGCCAACTTATGCGGTAAACTAGCGACAATTTTTTAGCCTGCACTTAAGTGGAATCGTTAACTTAAGTTTTTTTTCAGGAGGACAAATGATTACTGCTTATGTCTATGATAATCGTCACCTTACTGTGACAGAGCTCGGCATACTGGACAGTATTCCCGCATCGACCATTTGGTTAGATCTGTATAAACCCGATGATGAGGAGCGAGAGTGGTTAAGTCATTTTTCTGTTGAAGAAGTGCCTGACGAAGAAGATATCAATGAAATTGAGGCCTCAGCACGTTTTTATCAAAACAGTGACGGCTTGCATATTAATTCGTTATTCCCACAGCGTGTCGGCCAAGATGTGCGCGGCGTTAACGTTTCCTTCAACCTTCGTAGCAATTTTTTACTGACAATTCGTGAAGAAGACGTTGGTCTTATCCGTTTGCTGCGTAACTATTTGCGTTTAGGGCGGTTAGAAGTATCGACACCGCAGGAATTGTTTCTCGAATTATTTAATCTGAAAGTGGATTATTTATCTGACTTAATTGAAGACGTTTACACTGTACTTGAAAATGTCGGTGAGCAAGTATTTGATAACGATGAACTTGACGATGTATTTAAACTCATCACTCTGCAAGAAGACTCTAATGGTAAAATCCGATTAAGTTTGCTCGATACTCAGCGCTCACTGCGTTATATGCAGCGTTATTATCGTGGCCAGTTATCCGATGAACATTTAAAGGACTTGCGGGAAATGTTGTCGGATATCGAGTCGCTGATGCCCCACAGTCAGTTTATTTTCGATAAGTTAAACTTTCTGCTCGATGCGGCCATGGGTTTCAGTGGTCTGCAGCAGAACAAAATCATCAAAATCTTCTCGGTTGCCGCTGTGGTGTTTCTACCACCGACCTTGATTGCCAGTAGTTATGGGATGAACTTTACCAGCATGCCTGAGCTTGAGTGGCAATACGGTTACCCTATGGCGATTGTGATGATGTTAGCCAGTGCCGCAGGTACTTACTTCTTCTTTAAACGTAAGCATTGGTTATAAGTCTGGCGCTAGCTGTGTTGATTTCTCGAATTAACAACAAGGGTCGAATGCAATATTCGACCCTTATTTTTATCACTGCCATTTAACTACGTTCATTCAATGACTTTTATTCAATGAGTGAGACTCGATGACTTTGCTTAAATGAGTGAAGCTCGTTAGGCATAATCGTTAAGCCAGTTTCTTAATCAACTACTTACGACTATCGCCGCCAAAGTAGTAACTCACTCGCTCGCGCGGATTTAGATACTCGTGGACTTTTTCAGGAAGCGCCGCAGGTGGTAAGCAGCGCACTATGCTGATCCCTTCAATCTCTAAATCAACGATAGGTGCTTGGTCTTTAGGAACTAACGCATCGTAAACCAATATCTTAGGGCATAGCAGTTTAGTTAAGTTAACCGACATCACCATGGCATATTGACCGCTGGATAATTCCACCACACTGCCGGGGGGATAAATGCCCAGCATCTTGATCATCTTGCCAATATACTCTTGATTTAGCTTAGTTTTGTATTGCTTATACAAATGCCCCAGTGCGGCGTAGGGCATTCTGGCTTTGCCCTGTTGGCTTGGGTAACACAAGGAGTCATATTCGTTCACTACCGCAATCAGTTGCGATACCTTATCGAGAGCCTCTTCCTTTAGGCCTTTGGGATAACCACTGCCATCGAGAAACTCGTGGTGATTGGTGATTGCAGGTAAGGCTGCTTGGGGAAAATTATCGGCTAATTTGAGCAGTTCAATCCCAAGTAATGGATGCTGTTTGATAAAATTAAGCTCTGGTGCTGACCAAGGTGTCGATTTTTTTAGAATTTGTGGTGGGATTTTTAATTTACCCACATCGTGGAACAGGGCACTGAGACCGACCGTTTCGATTTCACTTCTATCCCATTCCATTTCTTTGGCGATCAGCATAGAGAGGATCGCAACATTCAAGGAGTGGTAGTAAATGCTTTCATCCTGCTTAGCATCACTCATCAAATGCAGCACTAAGTTATCTGAGTTGAGCAGCTGTTCGACTATGGTGTGTACCAAATCTTTGGCGTCATCGACCGCATTTAAGGGGCGATTACGTAGCTTAGAGATGAGGCTGCGCATCATGGCTACTGAGCGGGTAAAATTTTGCTCAGTTTTATTAATGTCACGGCGTAATTTTTTTTGTACTTCGATTTGCTCAGCCTTGTATTGATCCATGTCGTTTTTAAGCACATTGATTTCAGCACTTGGCGGCAATTTGATAGGGTTGACTGCATCAGCATGTATCGGGGCGACGTCGCTGCGTTCTAAATCGACGATGACATGTTCGATGCCCAGATTTTTAATCAACTCGATTTGCGCAGCTTGTTTAATATGAAAGCTACTGAATAAAAAGGGATGATCTTTCCAAGCCACGGGCAAACGCACAAAGTTGCCGACTTGAAGTTGATGGACTGAAACTTTACAGCTTTTTTTCATATTCTTGTTATCGTGAAGCGTAATGTGGGTTATTTTATCTCAATGATGCTGCTTTACAATTACTTAACTAACATGTCAGCATAGTAAGCCTAGAAAGTAGCCACTCCATTGAGGAAGTATGGACTTTATTGAAGTATACCCTAATGCGTTGCCGAATGACTTGTGTGACCGTCTCATTCTGGCATTTGAGCAACATGCTGGCGTTGTTGATGGACACACGGGCAATGGCGTCGATTTGGAGAAGAAGATCAGCCGCGATTTGACCTTAGATAGTTTCATCGACCTGCAGCCCATCAGAAACGAACTCTTAGGTTATACCTTAAAGGGCGCGGTAGATTATTTTACAAAATATTCAATGGCATTAATGGGTGCGGTTGCTGTGTCAGTGAGTGATGAGCAGGGCCAACCTGTAACGCTAACTCCGACTAATTTTGCGACGCTGGGTGCGCCTAGGGCCGATGGCTTAGTGAAGTATTTGTATCGCAGTGGCAGTATTAATATTCAAAAGTATCAGCAAAATAAAGGCGGTTATCCCCATTGGCATTCGGAACAATTCCCGCAGAATGGCCACAATGAAGCTCTGCATCGCGTCGTGCTCTATATGTTTTATTTAAATGATGTGGAAGAGGGCGGCGAAACCGAATTTTATTATCAACAGCGTAAAATCTCCCCTAAAAAAGGCACTATGGTGATAGCGCCTGCGGGATTTACTCATTCACATCGGGGAAATAAACCTGTGAGTGGTGACAAATATATTGCCACTTCTTGGATCATGTTTAATCGAGCCGAACAGTTATATGCGGTGATTGCCTGATAGTATCCCAGTTTATTACACTGGGATACGGATCCTAAAGAGCGCCCCTTCTAAGCGACTTTCTTCAATTTTTAAGCTGCCACCGTAGCTGTGAACGATTTCATCACAGACAGCTAATCCGATCCCTTGCCCAGGAGACTGAGTATCGGCACGCACGCCACGTTGGATAATCTTCTGTCTTAAGCTTTCTTCAACACCAGGGCCATCATCTTCAACAATGAGTTCAAACTCACCTTGTGAGTTAATTTTAGCCGATACATGCACTTGGCTGATACACAGGCGGAAAGCATTTTCCATAAGGTTGCCACACAGCTCCATTAAGTCACCCTTGTTGCCGGGGAACATCAAAGAGGGGGATATGTTGGCCGAGAACTGAACTTGTTTTTCTCGATAAATTTTAAACAACATTTGAGCTAATTGATCGACTAAGGGCGCAATAACAGTTTGTTCTTGCTTCAGGCCTTGGCGGCCTAACATGGCCCGTTTTAATTGGTATTTGACCAGCTGATCCATCTGGCTGACTTGTTCCATGATCTTTTCGCTTGCCGATTGTTTACTCAAACTGGCGTCATCTGTAATGGCATGCACGGCGGCTAAGCGGGTTTTAAGACTGTGTGCCAAGTCATTCATAGCATTTTGATAGCGCTGTTGTTGGGCACTCGATTGTTGCAACATCTGGTTGAGTGCTTGCGTTACGCCTTCAAGTTCAACAGGATAGCCCTCAGAAAGTGATTTACTCTTACCTTGGTTAATTGATTGCAGTTCATTTTGCATCCGTACCAAGGGACGCATGCCCCAATAGGCGGCGCTGACCAATAGAATTAAGGCTAAGGCCAATACCATAGCTAAACGAATATAAGTACGTTTACTGAACTTACTGTATTCTTGCTCCAGTTTGGCGGCATCTTTCATGACGAGGAGGTTGTAATGCACACTGGCAATTTCTACCGCGAGCAAATAGACGAAATATCCTCTGTCGTCAGCCATGGTGAGGTAGTAGGGCGGGGAGTCGTTACGGATTTCGTTAAAACGCTCACAGGTATCAAATAAGCCACGATCTACTGCGAGGGATGAGGTCCAAACCTGCTTAAATTTGTCATCGCAACTCGCTATTACATAGCGCTCTTGTTTATTATTTTCTTCCAGCCAAGCACTGGTATCGGGGATAAGATCGTGCTCCCGTAATTCGGCGGCGACTTGGGGAATTTCGGCAATGAGTTGGGCAGTTTCTTCGTTATAACTATTTTGCGCATGCAGAATATTAACCATCCATGCGAGACCAAAACCCACTAAGGTAATAATTGATAGCGAGGTGAGAAACATCCGTGTCAGCAGACGTTTCTTGAATTTTAATCTTAATTGCATGGCAGGTTAAATTTATATCCTTGGCCGCGGATGGTCACTATGGGGTTATCTATACCATCGCGGGTCAGTTTTTTACGCAGGCGGCTGACCATGACTTCAATCGTATTGGGATCGCCTTCCTTATCACCATAAATCACATCGAGTAAACGTTGCTTGGCGACAACCTCATGACAATGGCGCATCAAATATTCGAGGATTAAATATTCAAAGGCAGTGACTTCCATGACTTCGTCACCCAGAGTGACTTGTTTGGCGGCGAGATCGAGTTTTAATTCTCCACTGCAAATCACGGGTTTAACAAAACCTGCGCTACGGCGCACTAAGGCATCAAGCCTTGCAACAAGCTCTTCTTTTTGAAAGGGTTTCACTAAATAGTCATCGGCTCCGGCGTTAAGGCCTTCAACTTTATCCTGCCAATTAACTCGTGCCGTGAGAATTAATATTGGTGCTTTAAGACCCGCTTCACGGAGTTGTTGAATTAAGCTAATACCATCTTGATCGGGTAGCCCTAAATCGACAATGGCGACATCGATGGGATAATTAGTGGCTTGATAAAAACCTTCTTTGGCAGTCAGTGCCACTTGAACTTGATTACCGAGATCGCTTAATTGCACTTTTAAGTGGTGGGATAAAATAGGATCGTCTTCAACAACCAAAATTCTCATAATATAATGCCTTAAAGTGTATGAGCTAAGCTTTAGCAAACTAGTCTACGCAAAATCACACTGATAACCAAATAGAGGATCAGCATATCTTAGTTGAACTTAACCTTTGCTGACCGAGTTGAACTTGTGGTCAAAATAAGTACTAATTTATTGTTGAATAAGAAGGTTTTGCTGTTAAAGTGTTAGCGTATCGGGGAATTTCCCCAAGGCGATTTTTGTTTTCTGATCCGCAAAATGCCGTTGCCACACATAATCGCGCCTAAGGTAAATAACATCACCGCCATCATGATAAAAGACAATCTCAACCAAGGCATTTCTTGCGCTAATCGCAGATGTACCGCTTCAATGGTTGTGACGCCCCAGACGGCAAAGACACTTATAAATAATAAAATTTGTAATAAACGAAGTAAGTAAACTGAGTTAAAAAATAAGACCAAAGGCGCAAGTGCAAAAGGAATGGCAAAGTTAATTTGTTCGTAACGTACAAAGTGGGCACTCAATAGCCAGCATGCAATCAGGATCCAAAGACTTCTCCACCACATTTATACCCCTCCCATTAAACGTATTAAAATAGTAAACATAATGTATCTAAAAACAAACTTCCGTACTATTGGCATGTTCACATTTTGCTAACAATAGACATGTTAACTGTATTGCGTTCAAACAAAAACGCCCAACACTGAAGCTGGGCGTCATTTTGGTCTTTGTGAGGTTTAGTTCGATTTATCTAAATGATGAACTTGTTCATCAAAACTTCTAGCAACTTTACCCGCTTGAGTGTTGTTAAACACTTGCTCGTTAAATTCGCCCTCTGATTTAGCAATAATTACAGTTGCTACGCAATCACCAGTGACGTTTACAGCAGTACGTACCATGTCGAGTAAGCGATCGACACCGATAATCAGGGCAATCCCTTCCACTGGTAAGCCAACTTGATTTAACACCATGGCCAGCATGATAAGTCCGACACCTGGAACACCCGCGGTACCAATTGATGCTAACGTGGCTGTCACAACAACAACGGCATAATCGGTTAGTGAGAGCTCAATGCCAAAAACCTGCGCAATAAACACAGTGGCAACGCCTTGCATGATTGCTGTGCCATCCATATTAATGGTAGCGCCTAACGGTAGCGTAAAAGCGGCGATTTTATTATCGACACCTAATCTATGTTCAGACGCTTCTATGGTAATGGGTAAAGTGGCATTTGAACTGGCGGTTGAAAAAGCAAACAACTGCACATCGCGCATTTTACGAATAAATATTAAGGGATTGAGGCCTGAGAAAAGTTTTAGAAGTGTAGGGTAAACAACAAACGCATGGATCAGTAATACACCTAAGACCACGAAGAAATATTGAACCACACTACCAAAGGTCTCTAAACCGAGTGTTAATGCAAGTTTTGCCATCAGCGCAAACACACCATAGGGCGCGAGTTGCATGATCAGTGTCACGACACGCATGATGACTTCATTTAAATCTTCAAACAACGCCGCAATACGTTTGCCGCGCTCACCAATATGGGCAATAGCAAAGCCAAAAATGACCGCAAAAATAATAATTTGCAGCATATTACCTTCGCTCAATGCCTGCATCGGATTGGTAGGCACTATGTTTATCAGCACATCAGCAAGACTTGGGGCTTCTTTTGCGACGTACTCCATTTTTTCTGACGCCAGTGAGGCGTTTCCAGGATGTATAAGGACTGCGCTGACAATCGCAATCACTAAGGCAATGGCGGTTGTGAATAAATAGAAGGCGAGGGTTTTCCCCCCTAAGCGGCCTAATTTTGAAGGTTCACTCAGTGAGCAAGTTCCGCAAACTAATGAAATAAAGACTAAAGGAACGACTAACATTTTTAAGCTGGAGATGAAGATAGTACCGATAACATGCAAGAAACCTTCAGTAATATAATCTTTTACTATATCGCTTTCTGGAAAGGCATTGCGGAGAATGAGGCCTAAAGCAATACCTGTTCCCATACCGATCAGAATTTTACTTGTAAGGCCGAGTTTATTTTTTATAGAAATTGCCATAGAGAGTCCTGTGTGTTTTTTATACATTCTATTTTTTGGCGCTCACAAGACTAGCAAGAAAATCGTGAAGATGAAATGACAATTAATGTTAAAGTATTTATCAGATTTGCGAAATAAAATAAGATAGTTATGGGAAAGTTGCGTGAAAATTGTGTAATGTTAGCCTATAAGTAATAAGCGTCTCGCTTAGGTATTATCATCAGAGTAACAGGGAGCCTGACAATGAAGTCAGCGTATAAGGTTTTTCTCGCAGGATTGTGTTCGCTTTTATTATTAGCATGTGGTGGTGGAGGCAGTATCTCTGATGATGGTGGGACAACGCCTGATCCCGTTACAATATCCGTTAAGTTATCGGTAAGTGATCCCCAAGTATCGTATGCAAAACCTGCGACACTTACGGCCAAAGTATCTGACTCAAAAGGTAATAATCTAAATACATTAGTATCATTTTCCTTAAACAATAATACTTATGGCTCTTTTAGTCCTTCAACCGGTCAAGTCGCAACAAATTCTGATGGTGTTGCAACGATACAACTTTTCACTGGGGCAATTAATACTGGTGCCACAGTTACAGCAAAGATTAGTACTGGTGAGTTTGCAGAAGTGAATGTCACCATGGTTGGTGATGGGGTTGTATCAGGCGATAAGCCGACGGTAAGCCTTGCTGCTAACAATATAGATATAAATGCAACAACTCCAGCCCAGTTAACTGCAACAGTAAAAGATCGAAGCGGTTTGCCGCTCGTCAACAAACTGGTGAGCTTCTCCTTAAACGATAATACCTTGGGTATTTTTGACCCTGCCACGGGTACGGCGCTAACCAATAGTAACGGTGTCGCGAAAATAACCTTAGCAACGGCGGATATCAAAGGCGCGGCCTTAGTGACTGCCTTAGTGCAAGGTGTGGATGCAGAGCCAGCTTCGCTCGGTGTGAATATGGCTGGTGACGGTAACACTGGAGATGGCTCCGGAATTATCGTGAGTT
>NZ_JAKKRH010000035.1:0-50307 GCF_025654465.1 Shewanella sp. SM101 | reverse complement strand
TCGTCGCGGGAATTGTTGGGATAACGCACCAATGGAGCGTTTCTTTAGAAGTTTGAAATCTGAGTGGATACCCGCCAGTGGTTATGGGAATTTTACAGAAGCAGATAAAGAGATCACAAATTACATCACTGGATATTACAGTGAGACCAGACCCCATCAATATAATGGTGGGTTAACGCCAAATGAGTCAGAACGTTTATATTGGAATGACTCTAAAACCGTGGCCAATTTTACTTGACCACTACACTCGCTCGCGGGATGCAAGCGTAAAATAACAAGGATCTGTTATGAACTCACATCGAAAAGGCTTTAGCCTGATAGAAGTTATCACTACGATATCGATTTCAACAATCTTGTTAACAGTTGGAGCTCCTTCCTTGACCGAGCTCAGCGATCAGATAAGAGCTGATACCAATATTAAAACTATCCAGCAGACACTTCAATTTGCGCGAAATACAGCTGTTAGTTATGGTTATAGGGTCACAGTATGCCCACTCGTAAATGGGAAATGCACTCAAGATTGGCAAAAGGGATTAACAGTTTTCATTGATACAGGTGTAGTCGAAAGCTTCGATGCTAACGATAAAATTATTCGGGTCATTGATGAATTCGATTCGAAAGATTTTTTAACATACAATAAAAGTTCGATAAAATTTCAACCTGATGGATTAGCTTCTGGAAGTAATGGTACTTTCAAGTATTGCCCACGAACAATTGATAGCAAAAACTCCCGTGCAATCGTTGTTAATCAAGCGGGTAGAGTTCGCCTTTCTACCGCCAAAAATATCAATTGCAATTAAATTTAATTATATAAAAGCATAAAAATCAATTTATTGGGTATATTGAAAATATAGAATAGATACTGACCATTAGAGTCTCCTCGCATATACTTAGCTAAGTTTAACGAGGATAGCTACATGTTAATTATTTCAAGAGGATTTACCTTAGTCGAGCTGATGGTCACAATTGCCGTAGCAGCAATCTTACTAGCCATAGGGGTTCCATCACTTACGTCGCTATACGAAGGAACACGCAGTGCTAATGAAATACGAAAAATTAGTGATGTGTTTGCTTTTGCAAGAAACCAAGCTGTCAACTATGGCGCTACAGTAACAGTCTGCCCATACGCGGCATCACCATGCGGCACAGACTGGAATAAGGGGTTCAGTGTATATATTGACAATGGAGGTGCCAAGAATGTATTGAAAGTGATCGATAGTTTCAATACACACGATGTAATTTCCCTATCAGGGCCCGCCGATAAAAAAATTGATTTTACACCCGATGGTTTAGTCTCAGTTGAAACATCAATTATCTATTGTTCAAATGGGCAAAGTGACAATTCTAAAAGCATCAACATTAGCACTTCAGGTTTAATAAAAGAGGGCGCAGATGGGAAAAACTGCACATAAACTGTGGGAGACTAAATCTACCGTTCACTACCCTAAAATAATATTATCCTTAAATCGTTCGTTGTTAACATTTAAAAAATACATGCTGATGTTTATCTAGGTGTTAACTTATCCAACACTTGTGCCTTAGTATTAGTAAATTCCGCGTTTAATGCGACACACTCCTCAACACTATAGATGTAATATTTCGATCCATCATTTGATTGGCGAGTAGTACCAACAAGGCTAGCCATTCTCACATTCATTTCACTACTCTTCCAATGATAGAAGGCAATCTCAGCACTTTTCTTTGATGTAATGTAGCATTTGAAGTCTTGTTCGCTGACTGTCGCTCCAGAGTCAGCCCAAACTAAGCTTGGTAAGAAAGCCACCGTTATAAAGAGGTTTATTAATTTCATTTCCAACACTCCGCACTCGGACCTTTTGCCCCAGTATCTGATATTGTTAAAGGAGAGCACGAGGCATCACGGCTAGCCTGAACCCCTTGAGCAACTGCCTTAATCGTAAAGCTTGATGCACCACTTGATGATACAGAGTAATGTTTGTGTTCAGTGATATAAGGGTTGGCCCCTACAAGTTTTGTTAAATCTGTAGCATATTTTTTATTATCGAGATAATACTGTTCCTGCAAGTTTGCTATACGCATCAAAGCAGCTAACCCTTCTGATCTTGCACTCTGAGCAATGTACTGCGTATAAGAAGGGTATGCAATCGATGCCAAAATACCAATGATCACGACGGCGATCATCACCTCTATCAGGGTAAAACCTTTAAGTTGAACCTTCATAAATTAATAACTCATTCATTTATATGATAATAAATTTTATTAACACCTAACCCAGAAGCAACGTTGATTGTACCTGTATAATCCCCATTTTCATTTTTATCACCTTTACCAACTCCAATAATATAGATATAGGGATCTTTACCGGATTCAGGTGCAGGAATAACAATCTGTGGTGTATCCGGTACACGTTCACCCAGTTCATAATATAATTGAGAAAAGGATCTCGTTCCTTTGTGCAGATCGAACGGATATAATTTGCCAGAACCAGACACCAAACACACGTTATCGGCAACCGAGTCTGCAGGGGGAGAATAAGAAGTGAAATAAACTTTGCCTTGGACAATCAAGGCAGCAGTTAAACTCTTTTCACCTAGACCACTAAAATCATAGAACCAGCCGAGTTTTTTACCGAAACTTATGTTGTCGGCTTCAGACGCAGGTGCATTAGAAGTCACATCATAGAGATCATTGATTGTGATCGCCTCGGGAACATCACCGCCAGTAAAACTCTTAGTCACCACATTACGATCTTGCAATGTAAAAAACATATCATTGATATCAGTAGATGATGGGTGGGGTCGCGTTCCACTTCCAATCACCACCGCATCATAGGGAACATTTTGATAAGTTTTAGTCGTAGTAGTACCACTCTCTGTTGTCACCTTAACTTCGGATAAATTAGTAAACATCGTTTGTGCTACAACAGGTTCTGCATAAAAACGACGATTATTACTATCAGTACCACCTAAAGAAGCAAATTTAAATGCACTCCAACTCGACTTACTTGCACTTGGAAGATCAATACGCCAGACATTTGCACCGACATCGGAGGCATAAATCCTATCTGTATACCCATCATTATTACTATCAAGTACGGCGACTGAGTTTGGAATGCTATCCTGAATTCCCGAAAGTACTGTTGCACCCGATGCAGAGCCACCAAATGAATGAATCAAAGTTCCCTTCTCTGCATCGACAATATAAACCGCACGACCTACCGGAGAAGATGAAGGAGTTGCATCAAAACTAACATCGTAGCCACCACCAAAAATGAGTACAGGCTTTTCATAACCAACGATTTTCGTCACTATAGGTTCCGACCATGTTTGTCCAAGATCAGAAAAACCATCCGTTGATGGGTTAATAGTCCACATTAGAGAAGGGCTATCAGGGTTTGTCACATTGAGGGCATAATAAGACGATCCACCTCGACGCATCCCCATATAGACCCATGCTTTAATCACTTTACCCTCAGCATCAGTTTCTGTGTAAGCAACTGGAGATGAATCCATTCCGTATACTGTGTGTACACCTGAAGGATCATTACTTCTCAGTTCTGTTAAATTAGGCAATAACTCATAGGGAATAAAGCCCCAAGTCTCTGATACAGATTCGCCCGCATCTTTAAACATATGCACAACACCTTGATTAGTGCCAAGCATGATACGAATATCAGTCGCGCTTTTTGTGCCGAAATTGAGTGCTAGTGGCTTAGAATGAAGAGGATCACCCATAACATCATTACGTTTATCTGTCGTACTACCATCTTTATTATCGTCGTCGACATCTATCCCATTAAGCCAATTTAACGTATTAGCAAGCTCATCTACGCTAGTTCTCATATAGCTAGCTAGCGCAGCATCACCTCCTGCTGCAGTTTGTGCATTAGCAAGTGTTAAGGGCGTTAAACTGGAGGACCCATTTAAGTTACTTACAATATTCCTAACATCTTGCTTTCTAATTTGTGCCGCGACTCCGCCGACCTCAACTTTATTCCCATCCTTTTGCGCAACACAATCCGACCATATAGTACAGGCACCATCTTTAATATTGCCGTTATCTGCTATAGCTGCATTTCCTTTACTATCAACCAATGTACCATCTGCGGTTACTTTTAATTTTTTTAAATTACCGCTCCAACGAGGTCCTTTGCCTGGGAGAAACATAGCGTAATAAGCAGCATCAAATGTCTGAGTCCTATCAAAATTATTACTAGCAATACTTGGAGATGTAAAACTTGAATCAATATTCAAAATATTTGATAACGCATCATTAAGTGCATTCTGTAGTTCAAGACTGTTCTGAGCAGCAAAATATAAACCACCACCTCTTTTAGCCGTCTCAGCAAGTAAAGGTGCGGCATCTTCTGCACCTTTACTAAAACCAATAGTATAAGTACGAACATTCTGCATTTGCTCAGTATTTGAACTGTCCAATTTGTTAATTAAGTCGTTATTAAACATATAACTAGCTAATGCGGGCAAATAGCTTGCTGTATCTAGATTTTTAGAAAATGAAGAGTAATCCCCTTCCTTACTTCCAGTGGCAGTTAAACTAATAACGTCATTATTCGCATTTTTATCAACTGTTGGAGAGCCATCAGTGACATAGATAACATAAGCAATATCCGTACATACTTTAAATGGACTTGCGTAGTTACCACTCTTCTCCACTAAGCTGTCATACGGTGGTTTATTTCCAACATAAGAGCCATAATCTGTATCACTATGACCATATTTAACGCCCTTACCGGCAAAATAACGGTAAGCTTCATACATAGTCTCACATAGTGGTGTATTTGTTTTTGCCAGCAAATTATCAATAGTAGTTAATAAACTCGCACGCGTACTATCCGTCATCTGAGTAATGCCAGAGACAATTCGACCACCGTCTCGATTACCTTCATTTGGATAATTATAATTAAATACAGCAAGTCCAAAATCCACTGTTGGAGTTGAACTAATAATATTAGAAATCGCTTTCTTCGCAATTTCTAGTCTTGAAACTTTTACCGTTGGTAATTTTCCCGCTTTAGATAATCCGTACCATCTTAGGTAATTATCAGTGTACAAGGTAATAGGTTGTCCAACACCAAAGTCAGTATTATTGGCTGCGGCTAAAGCATTGGTCCAAGTTGTTCCTGGTAGTGAGGAAGTAAAATATGGATATGCTTTCTTTTTACTACCTGACCCCGTTGTTACCCCGTTAGCAGGAAATCCATTAGGATATGATGATGAATTACTCGGATTTATTTGAGAAATATCTTCCCAACAATCAATTACTTTTATTGCAGTACCATTTGTTTCAGGTAGTTCTTTCCAAACGCCAGTAGTACCACTTGATGTGAACTCTCTTATATACCCAGTAAAACGACCAAACTCTGCTAATGCAGCTTTGCTTTGACTACATCCATTTAAACTAGCTTTAAAATTACGCTTATCAGAGCTAGTATCAGGGGTGGGTAATCCCCCACCGCCAACAGCATAATAAATAAGAGTATCACTATACCCAGAACCACTTACGGCTGGGTAGTCATAGTTAGGGTCATAATCTACAACCTGAGTAATTTCTTCAGTTGACATACTTCCTGAGTTATCAAATATAACGAGCACTTTAGGTCTTGCACCCGTTCGAGTTGTTGATTCTTTTACATATAACTCAGTATCGTCACTAAAGGAGAAAGCCGACACAAAAGTCAGCGCAAGTAGTATAGAACAAGCCAGCTTTTTAATAATCATATCTAACTCCCAGTTAAAACTTCTTGCTCCACACCTGCGACAACAGTGAGTTGGCCCAGTTTATCTCTACCAAATTCTGCTGTACTACTAATCTCAACACGCCGACAGCTGATTAAATTACCACTATTTGGCCTTGTACTCCGCTGGCATCCAACATCTTTTGCACTAATGACAACATTACCTGCAGCATCAACTTCATAAGGAATTGGCATTAACGTTTGGTTAGAACCAAATTCAACCACAGATGAAATCTCAGATAGTTTGGCTAAGCTAGCACCTTTATTGGCTTCGATTGCCGCCTCTAAGCCACCATCAGCAATTGATTTAGCCTCAATCCGCTCAGAGCCTGCTCCAGACATACGCATAGATTGGGTCGAAATAACAGCCAAAGCGACACCAATAATAGTCATAAGCAACAATATGATAAGTGCAAAAAATAATACAATTCCTTTTTGTTTTTTCATCTTACCAACCTTCTAATTTCTAATTAACACTGGATTAGCAAGCACCATAGTCGTCGAAACTATCTTGCGTCGATAATGATCATTCAAATTTTTAATTTCCTTATCGCCCAGAGTATAAGTAGTTTCATTGGTGTAACTTTTATCTTCATCAATAGCACGAACCAACAAGAAAACCCTTAAGGCAACAAGCCTTTGAAATAATTCGTTGTCCCACATTAATGTGGTTACATTTTCTGCAGGCATAAAACTATCGGCGGTATCATCTCCATTACTATCAAAACCATAAAGAATACGCATATTCTCAATGCCTTCAACTAACTGCTCTTCGTTATTCATGCCATTATTCTTGGTTAATGTTTTTCGGCGTAGAACAGGTACAGAACCATCATTTTTAATAAAATAAATATGATGCTGATATTCCCAAAAACGAGAATTTTCGAGTACTGGATTGGGAGGATTACCGCCTTTAAACATCACAGCTTCATTCGAAGTTGCAGCCATATAAAAACGCTCGCCATTGGGATTAGTCACTGGTGGGCCAACTAATCTTTTAATTTGAATGACATCCGTATTCTGATTCACACCTGATAAGCAACTTAATGTATCCCCACTCTCGCCCTCTTCATATCCCCATAGACGCCTAAAGTGTGCAGGTTCAGCATTAGGTAAAGTACCGTTATTTACACCTGCACCAATACAATCATTTGCAACACCATCCCTCAAGGTCATATTGGTTCCAAGTACAAAATCAGTTCCCGTTATGTCCCCCATAAAACCTAACTGACTAATGTCTCTTTCCATGAGCGACAAAGCTATTCGTCCATTTTCTTGCAATTGGTTAAACTGGCTCGTTGTGATCACATTGGAAGAAGACATACTAAACATGCCAAAAAGCCCAAGAGTGAGAAATAAGCCAATGACCATAGAGACCATTAGCTCAACCAGCGACATCCCTTTCTCACAGTTTTTTAAATTATCCATACATAGTTAACCTAAATAATCATTGTCGAAAGAATAAAAAGCCGCCTACGCGTACCAATATCTTCTCCACATTCACTCCCAGAATAACTTGTACCCGCGCCCTCTCGGATCCCTCTCCACGCAATTGCGACCGTTACAGTTGAACCATCTACATTAATGCATGCTGTTGGAGAGTCTAACCCACCAACATTCTGGCTATCCATAACTTCAGCAGCCCCCATAAAACTCTGTTCCCACTGGTAAAGATCCCAAGCTTCAGTCTCTTCTGGAGTACATATACTCACTGCGCCAACAGCAACGTCACAAACATTACCGGGTTTACCCAGAGAGCCTGTATACTCACCATCGTAATTGACCAGTTGTGTTCTATTAAGCTTCATCCGGTTGATAATATCATTTGCATAATAGGAGGCTTGAGTTTGCTGAAAGGATTCAAAGCTGCCACGCTTTGCAACAATATGCAGATTAAAAATACCAATTAAGCCAATGACTAAGATCACTAACGCAACAAGCACTTCAATTAATGAGAAGCCCCGTTGAAATCCCCTTTGTGTCAACCTTTCGATTTTAGCCATAATTTTGACAAGCTTTTCAGCTATTTACCTTTTAAAATCTTAGTATTACGATAAAAATCACCAACAGTTAATAATAGATGAGTAAAATGTAAGTAGCCAGTAACATTAGCACATAAGCATTGACATCATTATGCTTTGAATGAATTTGAGACAATAAAAAAGAGGCTTATAGCCTCTTTTTTATTGTCGATTAAACAGTACACAGATTTAACGTAATTCGGCTGGCACAGCAAAAACAGTGTCTTCTTTACGCCCTTCAACTTCAGTCACAACACTAGGGGCAAGTTTAGCGATTGCTTGAACCACTTGTTGGACTAGGACCTCGGGGGCTGAAGCTCCTGCGGTGACGGCTACACGTGTAACATTATCAAACCAACTAGACTCAACATCATCTGCAGTATCCACCAGATAAGACTGGGTTCCTGTTTTCAATGCTAGCTCGCGTAAACGATTAGAGTTAGAGCTGTTTTTTGAGCCAACAACAATCAACAAATCAACGTCTGCAGATAAATTGCGTACCGCATCTTGACGATTCTGCGTTGCATAACAAATATCGTCTTTTCGCGGACCTTCTATAGAGGGAAACCTTTTTTGTAACGCAACAATAATGTCCAAAGTATCATCTACAGACAAAGTAGTTTGTGTCACGAAGCAGAGATTATTAGGATCGCGAACTTCCAAGGCTTCAACATCTGCAGGCGATTCAATCAGATAAACGCCACCATTAGGATTATCGTATTGCCCCATAGTACCCTCGACTTCAGGGTGCCCTTCATGGCCAATCAGGATGCACTCAATACCTTTGCGGCTGGCACGTGTCACCTGAAGATGTACTTTAGTCACTAAAGGACACGTTGCATCAAAGACTCTCAGCCCTCTCGCCTTTGCTTCTTGTCTCACCGCTTGAGATACACCATGGGCACTGAAAATAACAATGTTGTTATCAGGCACTTGATCTAACTCTTCGACAAAAACCGCACCGCGATCCTTCAGATTCTGCACGACATAGCGGTTATGCACGACTTCATGGCGAACATAGATAGGAGGCGAAAATAATTCCAACGCCCGTTCAACAATACTGATAGCACGATCAACACCCGCACAAAAACCGCGCGGGTTAGCGAGCATAATATTTAAACTTGGGCTAGTAGGATCGAGTTTCATCTTAAAATACCTTTACTACGTCCAGTTCAAAAGTGATCTTGTGTCCTGCCAGAGGATGATTAAGATCGACTGTGATGGAATCACCCGCAACATCACGGACTATACCTGGGATCTCACTACCACCAGGGCCGGCAAAACTCACAATCACGCCAGCCTCTAAATTCATGTCAGCCGGAAAACGGCTTCGATCTAGATAATGGATAGCATCAGGATTGGATTCGCCAAAGGCATCAATCGCTTCAAGCGTGAAACTGTGCTTATCACCTTCAGCAAGCGTCACCAGCTGCGCCTCAAATGCAGGACTTAAAGTACCATCACCCACATTTAATCGAGCCGGTTTACCCGAGGCTTTAGTGCTATCGGCAGTTGAGCCATCAGCAAGCACAATGTTCATGTGGCATAATAATGAACGTGTCACAGTCACTTTTTAACCCCTTCAGCGCTATCAGCTTCAGACTTATCGCTTACAAATGCATCCCAAATAATCAGCACTGCACCGACACAAATAGCAGCGTCGGCAATATTGAATGCTGGATAATGGCTCTTATTCCAGAAGAAATCGATAAAATCAACCACGAAACCATGCATCAATCGATCGACTAAATTACCTAAAGCACCACCAATCACTAAGGTGTAAGCTAGATTCAGTTTCCACAAAGAAGACGATTGCTTACGCAACCACACAGTCAATAACGTACTGAATCCAATCGCAACAATCGTAAACAGCCAGCGCTGCCAACCTCCAGCTTCACTTAAAAAACTAAAAGCTGCACCATAGTTACGTACATAAGTGAAATTAAAGAAGGGCAATAATTTCACTGATTCATACAAATCAAAATTGGCTAAGACCCATTGCTTAGATAGCTGATCGGCTAAAAACACCAATACAGCTACCCAATACCAACGTAAGCCACTGTCTTTCCAAGTTAATGGCATACAGATCCTTTACGCAAACTGACGAACTTCGCCGTCACCTTCAATATTGGTTACGCAGCGAGTACAAAGTGTTGGGTGAGCCTCAATAGTGCCAACCTCTTCTCTGTGGTGCCAACAACGCTCACATTTCTCAGCAGTGCTTGATGCGACCACTAATTTCAGTGATGCCAACTCAGTCTCAACCGCTTCCAATGTCGCATCGGCTAAAGGCAATACTTTGGCTTCAGAGGTCAACAACACAAATCTCAACTCATCGCCGATATGAGTTAATTGCTCAGTCAAGGTAGCATCCGCAAACAAGGTCACTTCAGCTTCTAATGAGCCACCGATACGTTTGTCACGACGCGCTTGTTCAATCACTTTGTTGACTTCATTACGCACGGTTAGTAACTGCTGCCAATAGTCATCGTTCAAATCAGTCGCTAAGGTGACTGATTTCAAACCTTGATACCATTCTTGGGTAAAGACATAAGCATCACGCTTGCCAGGCAGTAATTGCCATACTTCGTCAGCAGTGAAGCTTAAAATTGGCGCAATCCAACGCACCATGGCCTCAGAGATCAGATACAGCGCCGATTGACAACTACGGCGCGCATGGCCTTCTTGCTTAGCCGTATATTGGCGGTCTTTAATGATATCCAAATAGAAACTGCCTAACTCAACCGAGCAAAACTGCATCAGTTTTTGAGTCACTATATGGAAGTTATATTGATCATAGGCTTCGATGATTTCCTGTTGCAGCGCAGCGGCACGGCGAACAACCCAACGATCTAACGCCACCATATCTTCAACGGCCACTAAATCCTTAGCGGGCTCGAAACCGTTTAAGTTGGCTAATAAGAAACGCGCAGTGTTGCGAATACGACGATAGGCATCGGCACTGCGATTTAAGATTTCGTCTGAAACCGTCATCTCACCGCTGTAATCTGTTGCCGCAACCCATAAACGCAGAATGTCGGCGCCTAATTTGTTGGTTACCGTTTGTGGTGCAATCACGTTACCAATAGATTTTGACATCTTACGGCCTTTACCATCGACGGTAAAACCGTGGGTAAGCACTTGCTTATACGGTGCTTTGCCATTCATTGCGGTTGAAATCATCAAAGATGACATAAACCAACCGCGATGTTGATCGCTACCTTCAAGATACAAGTCAACACCGTGTCCGTGGAATTCAGGACGCGCCGCTACCACTGACGAGAAGGTTGAACCTGAGTCGAACCAAACGTCTAAGGTATCGGTTACTTTACGGTATTGTTCCGCTTCATCACCCAGCAATTCTGCGGCATCAAGGTCCCACCAAGCTTGAATACCCTGCTGTTCGATACGATTCGCCACGCGTTCCATTAACGACACGCTATCAGGGTGCAACTCTTCGGTTTCTCGGTTCACAAACAGCGTGATAGGCACACCCCAAGTACGTTGGCGTGAGATACACCAGTCAGGGCGGTTTTCAACCATTTTTTCGATACGACTTTGGCCCCAATCAGGGATCCATTGGGTTTGTTCGATTTCTTTCAATGCTTGCGTACGTAGGCCGTGGTTATCCATAGAGATGAACCACTGCGGTGTCGCACGGAAGATGATCGGTGTTTTGTGGCGCCAGCAATGTGGGTAGCTGTGACGATAAGCCACGTGATTCAGCAAGGCGCCTTTTTCTCTCAGCAAAGCTACAACGTTATCGTTGGCTTTAAAGACATGTTGTCCAGCAAAAAACTCAGTGTCAGGCTTATACACGCCGTTGTCGCCAACAGGGTTTGCCACTTCTAAACCGTACTTTTGACCGACAACAAAGTCGTCTTGACCATGACCCGGTGCAGTGTGAACGATACCGGTACCCGCATCAGTAGTGACGTGTTCGCCTAAAATTGCAGGCACATCAAAATCCAAGAACGGGTGATTAAAGCGGATAAGCTCAAGCGCGGCGCCTTTGGTTGTACCAAGCACTGTATGGCTTTCGATGTTATAGCGAGTCAGGCAAGATTCAACCAAGACTTCAGCTAAAATAAGCGCTTGCGTCACACCGTCTTTTTCGAATTCGACTAAGCTGTAATCCAGTTCAGGACTCAAAGACAAGGCGCGGTTCGCTGGTAGCGTCCATGGCGTGGTCGTCCAAATCACCATAGAAACAGGATGTGAGTAATCGCTTACCCCAAACTTAGCCGCAACAGCTTTGCTATCGGCAGCCACAAACGCCACATCAATAGCAGGTGATGTTTTGTCTTCGTATTCCACTTCAGCTTCAGCTAAGGCAGAACCGCAATCAGTACACCAATGCACTGGCTTAACGCCTTTATGTAAGTGACCACTCTCAATCACTTTCGATAAAGAACGAACAATATTAGCTTCCGTTGAAAAATCCATCGTTAAGTACGGATTTTGCCAATCACCCAGCACACCTAAACGGATAAAGTCTTCACGTTGACCGTTAACTTGCTCTGCAGCGTATTTACGGCATTCTTCACGGAATTCTGCCGCAGAGATTTTTTGACCTGGCTTACCCACTTTTTGCTCAACTTTCAGCTCAATAGGCAAACCATGGCAATCCCAACCTGGTACATAAGGTGCGTCAAAACCAGACATAGTTTTTGACTTAACAATAATGTCCTTGAGGATTTTATTAACTGAGTGACCAATATGAATACTGCCATTCGCATACGGTGGGCCGTCATGCAAAATGAAGGGAGTACGGCCAATTCGGCTATCACGGATCTGTTGATACAAACCGTCTTTTGTCCAGCGCTCTAACATCTCTGGCTCGCGATTTGCCAAATTACCACGCATCGGAAACTCTGTTTCCGGCAAATTCAAAGTAAATTTATAGTCGCTCATTGATCCTATACCGTTAATTAAACTGATAAATTTCAGCCTGCATCATTACCAAATAAAGCTCTGGCTTCATTTGCATCATTTAAAATCTGTTTTTTTAGCGCATCCAATGAGTCAAAAGGTTGCTCATCTCGGAGTTTAGCTACCAACTCGACTTCAACATGTTTGCCGTAAATGTCACCTTCAAAATCAAAAAGATGCACCTCAAGCTGACACACTTGACCGTTCACTGTCGGGCGAAACCCAATATTGGCGACGCCCTCATAAATATCGCTGTGATCCCAATAACATTTAACCGCAAACACACCGCGTACCGGCACAACATTGCGCTTTAAGGCGATATTAGCGGTGGGAAAACCAATGGTGCGGCCAATTTTTTGCCCATGCGCTACACGGCCACTCAAGGTAAAAGGATGTCCTAATAGGCGTCTCGCCTGTTCAAGATTGCCCTTCGCCAATTGTTCACGCACGGCAGTCGAGCTCACTCTTTGCGAGCCCAGCATAAAACTTTGAGTGCTGACCACGGTAAAGCCATATTGGATACCCGCCTGCACTAGCATTTCAAAATTGCCTTTACGGCCTTGACCAAAACAAAAATCATCACCGACGACGAGGTATTTGACACCCAGTTTGCGGACCAACAATTCTTCAATAAAATGCTCTGCAGGTTGATTAGCAAAAGTGCGATTAAAGTTAACACACACTAACCGCTCAACCCCGAGTTCATCGAGTAAAATGACTTTATCACGTAATAAACTTAAACGAGCCGGCGCGTTGTCGCCGCTAAACAATTCTTGCGGCTGAGGTTCAAACGTCATTAATGTCGATGGCAGCGATAACTGCTTCGCCTTCTGCACTAAGTTCGCAATCACCTGTGCATGACCACGATGGACGCCGTCAAAATTACCTATAGTCAATACACACCCGTGGTGGGATGACAAAATGTTATGTATACCGCGGATTAATTCCATAACGTTAGACAACTGCCAAGCGCAAATCGGCTGATTATATAACAGCTAGCGATGAGAATCAGCAATCAAGCTCCTCGTTTAATTGACCAAGGACGAATTCCGAGCAAAAGCAGACACAATAAATAACTGACTGCCCCAACTAAAATTAAGCCTATCAAGGCTTTCGCACGATCGAACAAATGCCAATCTAACCAAATTTGTTGTGAAGGCAAAAAGTAATACAAGACTACCACCATCAAGGCTGTAGAGACCACGGCTTTAGCAAAAAACACCATAGTCGGCCTAGAAACACGATAAACGCCAGCTAAATGCAAGCCTCGGTATAGTAATGTGGCGTTAAGCAATGCTGACATCGAAGTCGCAATCGCCAGTCCAACATACCCAAAAGGAATAGCAAACAGTAAGTTAAAGCCCATGTTTGTGATCATGGCAATAATGCCATAACGCACAGGTGTTTTGGTATCTTGACGAGAGTAATAGCCAGGAGCAAGCACCTTAATCAGCATAAAGCTAAGCAAACCACTGCCATAAGCCATCAAACTATAGGAAGCCATTTCAACATCATGCAATGAAAAAGCACCGCGCATAAATAATACCATCAACATAGGCTTTGCGAGCAAGATCAATCCCATCATAGCCGGTAGACCTAGCAGTAGAATCGCTTTAATCCCCCAATCCATCGTCTTGCCAAAGCCCGCACCTTCGTCATTCACATGGTTTCGTGACAGCGCAGGTAAAATCACAGTAGCAATCGCGATCCCAAACAATCCTAAGGGAAATTCGAGTAAACGGTCGGCATAATAGAGCCAACTTATTGAACCCGTCATCAAAAAACTGGCGATAAATGTATCAAATAGCAGGTTAATCTGTGAGACAGACACGCCAAACAATGCTGGGATCATCAAAGTTCTGATTTTCACCACGCCCGGGTGATGCCATCCCCAAGAAGGCTTGACGAGCGCATTTTCACGCAATAAAAAGGGAATTTGAAATAGGAACTGAATCAAACCACCACAAAAAACGCCCCAAGCCAAGGTAATCTCAGGCTGGGTTGATGTAGGCGCATAGAAAATAGCCGCCGCAATAATTGCCACATTGAGAAAAACGGGTGTAAAAGCCGATACCGCAAAACGGCCTCGGGTATTTAAAATTGAGCCCGCTAATGCCGTAAATGTGATAAACCACAGATAAGGAAAAGTAATTTTAAGCACAACGGTAGCGAGTTCAAATTTAGCACCATCTGGCTCGTTGTTAAGCCAAGCGATGAACCAACCACCACCGAATAAAGCTGACAACACAGGTGATGCAACCACCCCAAAAAGGGTCACTATTGTCACTAGTAAACCTAATGTGCCCGCAACTTTACTCAATAAATCACGAGTATCTTCTGCGGTATGTTTCTCTTGGTACTCAGTTAAAACAGGTACAAACGCCTGCGCAAAAGCCCCTTCAGCAAACAAACGGCGTAAAAAATTAGGAATTTTATTTGCAAAGAAAAACACATCAGCACTTGTCCCAGCGCCCATCAAATTAGCAACTACCACATCCCTAACTAGACCTAAAACTCGGGATATCAATGTCATAGCACTAACAATCAGGCCAGATTTTAATAATTTTCTACTCAAACGTCCCCCAGACCCATATCGAATTGATTAGGTGATACATCTCAAAAAATCGATTCAGGCTCTGTCACACTGCGGTAATAGCTGCTAGAATTGCGCCACATATTACACGAGTTGGGTCGAAGATAGCCAAGGCAGGTTGGATTAATTTATCTTTATGATGAATATTCAATCATAGTCATTGACAAAGTGACTAAATGCAGGCATATTCCTCGGCCTTTAAAAGTATCAAATCCAGTTTTTAGGAGTTGCACCTTGGCTAATAGCAAGTCTGCAAAGAAGCGCGCGCTTCAATCTGAAAAGCGTCGTCAGCATAACGCCAGCCGTCGCTCAATGTTACGTACATACGTTAAAAAAGTAATCGCTGCAATTAAAGCAGGCGATCACAAAACAGCAACAGAAGCTTTTGCTGTTGCACAACCAATCGTTGACCGTATGGCGACTAAAGGTCTTATTCACAAGAATAAAGCCGCTCGTCAAAAGGCACGTTTGAACGCTAAGATCAAAGCAATCGCTGCTTAATCTATAAAATAGCAAATGAAAAAAACCGGCAATTGCCGGTTTTTTTATATCTGAAAAACACTATTAATGACAATAAATGTTGTTCAATAAGTGAATCATCTCCCGTACTTCATCACTCTTGAGTGAATAAAATACCGTTTGCGCTTCTTTGCGTGTGGTTACTAAATTATCTTTGCGTAACCAAGCAAGATGTTGTGATAGTGCCGATTGACTTAAGCCTAATTTTTTATTCATTTCGCCAACGCACATTTCTCCTTCATTCAATAAATAACAAAGAATAAATAAACGGCGTTCGTTCGCGAGTGCCTTTAATAGCACTACGGCATGATCGGCTCGCTCCTGCATTAATTCAATATTCATTACGCACTTTCTCTCCTAAAACTAACCCCTGCGCTAATATAGCGTCGCCTTACGGATATAGTCGGGACATAAAGCACACTTTTTGCTAGATTGTTTTTAAAAATGGGACATGCTTAATAAAAATAAAGGAAATCTAATGAAACCCTATCAAACTACACTTCTCTCGAGTCTTTTAATCGGGAGTTTAAGTGCGTGCCAAACTCAAGTAGAAACTGCCCCTAGTGAAGTCATTCAATTACAACAGGCAGCATTATCTTCGCAATTAAGCTATGACTTAGTCGAGTCACTCACGGTTGAAGTGGGTCCAAGACTTGCTGGAAGCCCAAAAGATATCCTCGCCGTTAACTGGGCGATAAATAAACTGACCAGCCTTGGTTTTGACCGTGTTTATAAAGAAGCCGTACAAGTGCCAATTTGGGAGCGCGGTGAAGCCAAAGCCAAAATCACCGTCCCTGTAGAACAGCCGTTGGTCATTACTGCGCTTGGTGGCAGTATTGCGACTCCTGCTGGAGGTATACAAGCTAAAATCGCGCGCTTTGATAGCCTAGAGGCATTACAACAAGCCAAGCCTGAAGAGGTGCAAGGTAAGATTGTTTTTATTGACCAAAAAACAGAGCGCCATATCACTGGTGAAGGTTATGGTAAAAGCGTTAGTGGCCGCTCGAAAGGGGCAGTCGCTGCAGCGCAAAAAGGCGCAGTTGCTATCGTGATCCGCTCTATTGGCACAGATCATGACCGCATGGCCCATACTGGCATCATGCGCTACCAAGATGGCGTGCCTAAAATCCCCGCGGCTGCCATGTCAAATCCCGATGCTGATTTGGTTGGTGCATTACTAAAACGCGATCCTAATGCCCTGCTCGAATTGCATATGTCGCCAAAAAACTTAGGTTTTAATACTTCCTACAATGTCATTGCCGAAGTAAAGGGCAGTAGTAAGCCCAATGAAATAGTGCTCATTGGTGCTCATTTAGATTCCTGGGATGAGGGTACTGGCGCGATTGATGATGGCGCTGGTGTCGCCATTGTGACGGCTGCAGCCAAGCATATTCAAGATCTCCCCATAAAACCCGCTCGCACTGTTAGAGTCGTGCTATATGCCGCTGAAGAAGTTGGGCTCGTTGGCGGTAAAGCGTATACAGAGGCTCATAAAGCTGAATTACCGCTGCACTACATAGCTGCAGAGTCTGATTTTGGGGCCGGTAGAATTTATCAAATCGATACTAAAGTGAATGAGAACATATTCACAGAAGTGCAGCAGGCGCTCAGCCCTATGTCATTCAATGGCGTTGCACTGGGCAATAACCAAGCTTCTGGTGGGCCAGACGTATCTATGCTCCCCGCATTAGGTGTTCCAGTTGCATCTCTGAGGCAAGATGGCCACGATTATTTCGATTACCATCACACACCGAATGATACCTTAGATAAAATCGACCCTGCCGCATTGGCTCAAAACGTCGCCGCCTACGCACAATTTGCTTATATCATGGCAAATTCAACGGTGACATTAACGCCTTTAGTCACTCAATCTGAAAAATAGGCCATCAATGATATAGAGAACAGCATTAGCTGTTCTCTATCAATTAACATCTTATCGATATTTCGCTATTGCTCTTCACGTAAAAACGTTGGATTTGTTGGGGAACTCTGCTCTTCACTATAATAATAACCAGCAACATTAAATGCTTTTAATTCATCTAAAGTGTCAATTTGATGCGTAATGAGATATCTCGCCATCATGCCTCTAGCACGCTTAGCAAAAAAACTGATCACTTTATATTGACCATTTTTACAATCTTTAAATATGGGTGAAATTAATTGCCCTTGAAGTTTTTTAGGCTTTATTGCTTTGAAATATTCATTAGATGCAAGATTGACAATAATATCACTACTCGTTTCAGCGAGCGTTTCATTTACAGCTTGTGTTAATGTATCTCCCCAAAACTCATATAGGTTTTTACCTTTAGGATTAGAAAGCGCCGTGCCCATTTCTAAACGATAAGGCATAATTAAATCCAGCGGTCTGAGCAAACCGTAAAGTCCAGATAAAATACGTAGTTGTGACTGAGTTCGAGCAATTTCATCTTCAGACAATGTATCAGCATCAAAGCCAGTATACACATCGCCTCTAAAAGCAAAAATGGCCTGTTTTGCATTATCTAAACTAAAATCAGGCTGCCACTCCCCAAAACGTGCCGCATTTAAACCCGCAATCTTATCGCTCACCTTCATTAAAGTGGCGATGTCTGTAGGGGTCAATTGCCGACACACTTGGATCAACTCCTGACTATAAGTTAAAAAATCAGGTTGTGAATACACCTGCGTCAGTGGCGGCTGTTCAAAATCTAAGGTCTTCGCCGGCGAAACCAATATCAACATCAAAAACTCCCAACAGAAACAAAAATACATACCTATGATACTGAACGAGCATAAAAAAACCACGCTTTAACAGCGTGGTCTTTTCGATTACAACAATCAGTAATGCCTATTGTCGATACGCTAGGCTAATTAAAGCTTTTTAGCCGGCACAAGACTGGTATCTTGCCAAATATCATCATCAAGCTGATCCATCAACTCAGGAAATTTACTACGATCGAATTCTGGAGTCTTACCCGCGTTGATCTGTTCGCGATAATCATTGATAACGCGAATTGCCAGACCCGATAATAGTAATAGAGCAACAATGTTTACCGTCGCCATCAACCCCATCGAAACGTCAGCCAAGTTCCACACTAAACTTATCTTAGCGACGGCACCAAACATGACCATGCCAAGCACACACAAACGGAATAAAGGCAGTGCTTTGGTACTATTTCCCATTAAGTACATCACATTTGTTTCAGCGTATGAGTAATTGGCTATGATGGATGTAAAGCAGAATAAGAAAATAGCCACCGCAATAAATGCGCCCCCCCAGTCGCCAACGTGTGCAGACATGGCATTAATGGTTAATCGAATCCCATCATCACTCGAGCCAATATCCCCTGATAGCAGGATTATCGCAGCCGTTGCAGTACAGATAACGATAGTATCCGCAAACACACCCATCATCTGCACAAAACCTTGGGATGCTGGATGATTAGGGTTAGGCGATGCACTTGCCGCGACATTCGCCGCACTGCCCATGCCCGCTTCGTTCGAGAAAAGTCCACGAGCAATACCCGCTTGCATTGCCTGCGCGACAGTATAAGCCACGCCGCCAGCGGCAGCCTCTTGCCAACCAAAAGCACTTTTCACAATTAAGCTAATAATCGCAGGTAATTGTTCTAGGTTAAAAATAACGATAATGAAGGCTACAAGAATGTAGGCTAAGGCCATAATGGGGACAAGAAATTCAGATACTCGCGCGACTTTACGTAGACCACCGACAATCACAAATCCACTGGCAATCACTAGCCCAATCCCTACATAGGTTGGATTAAAACCAAATACTCGCTCCATGGCACCGGTAATAGTGTTAGCTTGTACTGCATTGAATACTAAACCAAAAGCAATGATCAAAAAGACAGCAAATAAAATGCCCATCCATTTCTGACCCAATCCTTTTTCCATGTAGTAGGAAGGACCACCGCGGAACTGGCCATTATGATCTCGGACTTTATAAACCTGCGCTAAGGTTGATTCAACCATAGCAGTCGCCATACCTAAAATAGCGATAAGCCACATCCAAAATACTGCACCTGGACCCGCAGCACCAATAGCAACAGCAACACCGGCCATATTACCAGCACCGACGCGTGCAGCCATACTTGTACAAAAGACTTGAAATGAAGAAAGACCGCTATCGCAACCTTGCCGACTCATGGTCATAACTTTGATGGAATGTTTAAAGTGGGTTAACTGAATAAAGGCAAGTCTAATGGTGAAATAGAGACCAGCTCCTACTAGTCCATATACTAACAACTTACCCCAAAGTAGCGCATTCAAAAAATTAACTATGGTTTCTAACATATTATTTTACTTCTTCCCGTAGCAAATGCTCCTCTAATTGTAATTAAAGGTACAACATCTGTGGTGAATGAATCCTTCCAAGTTAAAGGTAAGAATTTCGGTAGATTTATTTTTTCAAATTATCCTTCCGTGAATTTACAACATCACGGCTACCGAATTCAACGCAGCAAAATAGCACAGTATTCGAAATTGCTCATGTGATCAAGC
This sequence comes from Shewanella sp. SM101, assembly GCF_025654465.1. Classification (NCBI taxonomy): domain Bacteria; kingdom Pseudomonadati; phylum Pseudomonadota; class Gammaproteobacteria; order Alteromonadales; family Shewanellaceae; genus Shewanella; species Shewanella sp. SM101. The sequence goes on along the minus strand of NZ_JAKKRH010000035.1, from coordinate 30,008 downwards.
TCGCGTTTGCACAGTTAAACGTCATTGACATCACGTCTTACAACACTAGCTAAGCTACTGTTAAAGCTAGATTAACAAAAGGTCTAAGTTGAGCTATTATTTTTAACAGCAAAAACAACTTTTAAAATTTGGATGTAGGGCACATTTTTGTAATAAAACTACAAATATAGTAACCCCATAGAAACTTCAATCATCTCTTGTTTGTTTTAGTGAGGCTTAACATGACACAAATACATGAAATCAATGCTCTGAAAAAGTATGTCAGAGCGACAAACTTTCTTGCGACCTCGCAAATTTACCTCAAACAAAACGTCTTACATAAACGTCCACTTGCCCATACTGATATCAAGCCACGTTTACTTGGCCATTGGGGTACCTGCCCAGGTATTAACTTTGTCTATGCCAACATTAACCGCTTGATAGTGAAGCATAACCGCTCTTTTATCTATTTAGTCGGTCCAGGCCATGGTTTTCCCGCTGTACAAGCAAACTTATTCATTGAAGGCTCTTTAAGTCATTTCTACCCAGAAACTATTCCCTACAATGAAACTGGCATCGAAGATATTTGTAAGAAGTTTTCTGCCGCTTATGGTTATCCTTCACATGCAAACCCTGAAGCACCTGGACAAATTCTTGAAGGTGGCGAATTAGGCTACTCACTCTCAGTAGGCTGGGGAGCAGTATTAGATAATCCAGATCTGATCGCAACCGTCTTAATTGGTGACGGCGAAGCAGAAACGGGACCATTAGCCGCATCTTGGTATGCAAACCGCTTAGTTTCACCAGCGACCAGCGGTGCAGTATTGCCAATTGTGCATATTAACGGCTATAAGATTTCCGGTCCTACCCGCATGGGACGTATGAGCCATGAAGAACTGGATCTTGAATTCCGTGGTCTTGGCTATTTCCCCATCATAGTTGATAACGAATTAGAAGAAGATATCTATGTGCAGATGACAAATGCCATGGATACCGCTTATACCATGATCAATGACATTCAACGTCGAGCACGCAGTGGCGAAGACGTAGTTAAACCAAAATGGCCAGTCATTTTAATGCGCACAGCCAAAGGTTGGACTGGTGTCAGTGAATATAAAGGTAAGAAATTAGAAGGTAACTGCGAATCGCATCAAGTAATCGTCAATAAATGTGCTACTGATAAGGGCCATTTAGATGCACTGGATAATTGGCTTGCCAGTTACGATTTCCAAGAACTCTATCAAATGAATGAAAAAGGCGAACTGATTTTTGATGCCGACATTTGTTCATTAATCCCACCCAAGCAACTTGCCTGTGGCCGTCAACATTTAACCTATGGTGGAGAAGTTGTTAGAGCATTATCCAATCCAGATCTTGAAAAACTCAGCTATGGACCAGAAGTACCACGTGGTCAACGTGGCTATTCAATGTTAAAAATGGGCGAATGGATGCGCGATGCATTCAAGTTAAACCGCGACCAACGTAATCTACGTATTTTTAGTCCTGACGAAACCTATTCAAATCAACTACAAGCTGTATTTGAAGAAACCGATCGTGCATGGCAGTGGCCAATTGAGAGTTGGGATGAAGATATGTCCCGTGAAGGTCGAGTCATTGAACTGCTTTCTGAAAACTTGCTTTTTGGCATGCTACATGGATACACAGTAACAGGCCGCCACGGCATGCTACCCACCTACGAAGCATTCTCACAAGTTATCTCATCGATGGCCGATCAGTACTGTAAATATGTCTACGCCAGCCAAGGCGTACATTTCCGTAAGCCACTGCCAGCCTGTAATGTCGTATTATCTTCATTACTTGAGCGCCAAGATCATAATGGCTATTCACATCAAAACCCATCTTTCCTTGGGGCTATGCTGGAGAAACATCCAAAAATAATCTCGGCTTACTTACCCGCAGATGCCAACAGCACATTGGTTTATACAGAACGAGCCTTCGCTGACCGTGACAAACTCAATATTCTGGTTGCAGGTAAAAAAGAGTTACCACAATGGCTAAGCTTGGAAGAAGCGCGTAAACAAACGAAAGACGGCGTAATGGTGTGGGATTTTGCCTCAGATGAGAATCCCGATATTGTGCTGGCAGGTTGTGGTGATTATGTCACTCAAGAATGTATGGCTTCTTTAGTATTAATAAGAGAACTCCTTCCAAGAGTGAAAATCCGCTTCGTTAGTGTCACTGAATTAAGCAGTGATGGCTTAGGTAGCCGCAAATTTAAAGAAAAACCTTGGTTAATGGACGAAATATTTACTCAAGATAAAGGCGTGGTATTCAACTACCATGGTTACCCAAATACAATCAAAAAGTTAATTTTTGATTACAAAGGCAGCCGTCGCTTCAGAATTAAAGGCTACGAAGAAGAAGGTTCAACAACAACGCCATTTGATATGGGTGTTCGTAACGGTACATCACGCTATCACCTTGTAATTGATATGGCTTACAAGCTGTTCCAACAGGGTGTTATTGATGAAACTATGCACGTCTCTATTACCACTGATATGCTGCAAAGATTAGTTGACCACCGCAACTATATTAAAGCGAATGGTGTAGACCCAGTGGAAATCGAAAATTGGGTATGGACACGCTAATAGAAACATCTAATTAACATTAGATTGTAATTTAAAGGCATTCTTCGGAGTGCCTTTTTTGCATTAAAAATACCAGTTACAGAATGACAACCTTTAAAAGGTTGATCTTAATACTGGAAAAAGTTAACAAACCAAGTGATAATTAACCGCTGGCTAAAATATCAAAGGATCCCCACACTAAGTGCTAGCAATGTTTTGCACAAAACCAGCAAAGCATAATTGGTGGAGAATCATAATCAATGGACGTAAATAAAATGATGAAGAACACATTAAAAGTAGTATTACTGACATCTCTGCTTCCACTCGCAGCCAGCGCATCTCAGGAACTTACACCTTGGTATGTTGGTGCCGGTTTAGGCGTTAATAACTACGAGCACGTTGCCACTCAGAACGGTGAAGACAGTCCATACGCTTGGGATGTTTTCGCAGGCTATATGTTCAACGATTACTTCGGTGCTGAAATCGGCTTCCGTGATTTAGGTAATGCAGATTGGATCGATGGTACTATCAGTAATGATGCAGGCGTTAAAGGTTCTACACTTGGACTAGTTGGTATTTGGCCACTAGCTAACCGCTGGAGCCTATCGGCTGAAGCCGGTGTTATGTACTATAGCCTTGAAAACAGCCAAAACAATGGTACTCCAAGTTCATACAGTACGAATGACTTTGCTCCATACATGGGTGCTGGTGTTGGTTACAACTTCACTGACAACTTAAAATTACAAGCTAAATATCGTCGTTATGAAAACTTAAACGATGATTACAATATTGTTGAAGCAGATAGCAACTATTGGGGCTTAGAATTAAGCTACCGCTTCGGTTCTGCTGCTGTTGTAGCTCCAGTTGCCGCTGCAGTCGTTGCCGCAGCACCTGTTGATTCTGACAACGATGGCGTTTATGACGACAAAGATCAATGTCCAGCAACACCAGCAACTCACAAAGTTGACTCTGTTGGCTGTACTATCTATGAAAACGTGAAGAACAAAGAAGACGTAGGTTCAATCCAGTTTGCTAACGATTCTGCTGTAGTTAAAAATGTTTACTACAAAGACATCGAAAGATTAGCTAACTATTTGAACAAAAACCCAGCTTTCACTGTTGAAATCGCAGGTCACGCCTCAAATGTAGGTAAACCAGAATACAACATGGAATTGTCTGACAAACGTGCTGACGCCGTTGCCAAGATTCTTGTAGAGAAATATGGTATCAGCGGAAGCCGCGTAACTTCTAACGGTTACGGTGTTACTCAGCCATTGGTTGCTGGTGATTCAAAAGAAGCTCACGCTGCGAACCGTCGCATCGAAGCTATCGTGACTACCACAACAAAACAACCTGTTCTGAAGTAATAGTACTTACTGAAGTAAAAAAGTCGCTGCTTGCAGCGACTTTTTGTTTTTGTGGGGTATACACTAGGACAAGCGACGCCCTCTATTGCAGCCAAGATGATAGCCCGTAGCTCGAACCATACCTTAATAGACATAAAATTGTCATTTTTGTAATTTTTTTACATTCAAGGTTGGAAAAGTTGGCAAAATCGCTTCTAATAGTCATCAGTGAATTCCGAGTTAAAACTGCTACCTGAGAAGGATGTTTTTCATGGCCAATACATTAGAGCAACTCAAGTTATATACCACTATCGTCGCTGACACAGGCGACATCGAAGCGATTAAACGCTACCAACCTGAAGATGCGACCACTAATCCATCACTCATCTTGAAAGCGGCTCAAATTCCTGAATATGAATCCCTTATAGATAACGCTATCGACTGGGCAAAATCACAAAGTACCGATCTCGTGCAGCAACTTGATGATGCCAGCGACAAACTAGCGGTCAATATCGGCGTAGAAATACTGAAACTCGTTCCTGGCCGTATTTCAACTGAAGTTGATGCCCGTTTATCATTCGATAAAGAAAAATCAATCGCTAAAGCCCATAAATTGGTTCGCCTATATAAAGAAGCGGGTGTAGATAAATCACGCATTCTGATCAAACTTGCTTCAACTTGGGAAGGCATTTGTGCCGCTAAAGAACTAGAGCAAGAAGGCATCAACTGCAACTTAACCCTACTATTTAGCTTTGCTCAAGCGCGTGCGTGTGCCGAAGCGGGTGCTTATCTCATTTCTCCTTTTGTAGGCCGCATACTTGATTGGTACAAAAAAGATACAGGTAAAGATTACAATGCCGTAAATGACCCTGGTGTCATTTCAGTGACTGAAATTTATAACTACTACAAACAACACGGTTTTGACACTGTTGTTATGGGTGCAAGTTTCCGTAATATCGGTGAAATTATTGAGCTAGCAGGTTGCGATCGTCTGACCATTGGCCCTTCTCTATTAGAAGAACTGGCTAATTCGCAAGTTGACATCACACCTAAACTGGTTGCAGCAACGACCACTGTCGCTGCAGAACCCCCATTGACTGAAGCACAATTCCGTTGGGACTTTAACCAAGATCCAATGGCGGTTGATAAGCTTGCCGAAGGCATTCGAAACTTTGCGATAGACCAAGGTAAGCTCGAAGTCATGCTCACGGCTAAGCTCACGGCTAAGCTCGCGAACTAAGCACTCTGGAGACGGTGAAATGACACTCTTGACCCAAAGCTCAACATGGCAAGCTTTATCAGCACACAGTAAAAATGTTCCGCATATGCGGGAATTGTTTGCAACTGACGCGGCACGTTTCAATAAAATGTCGCTATCAGCCTGTGGTTTATTACTGGATTACTCTAAAAACAGAGCAACAGCGGAAACGCTGGATCTGTTATTTGCGTTGGCAAGCAATAGCCAACTTGAAGCAAAAATCAAAGCGATGTTTGCAGGTGAAATCATTAACACCACAGAGAAGCGCGCCGTACTGCACACAGCGCTTCGCAGTACTGCAGAACAATCGATTATTGCAGAGGGTCAAGACATAGTTCCTGAAGTTCAACAAACTCTAGATAAGATGCAAGGGTTTGTGAACTCAGTGACGTCAGGTCAATGGAAAGGTTACACAGGTAAAGCGATAACCGATATTGTAAGTATTGGTATTGGCGGCTCTTTCCTAGGCCCCAAAATCGTCTCTCAAGCGTTGCGCCCTTATTGGAATCCCGAATTAAATTGTCACTTTGTGGCAAACGTCGACGGGACTTCTATTAGTGAGAAGCTGAAGTTATTGGATCCTGAAACGACCTTGTTCATCATGTCATCCAAATCTTTCGGGACACAGGAAACCTTAACTAATACCCTCACCGCAAGAGACTGGTTCCTAGCGAAAGGCGGTTTGCAGTCTGATGTGGCAAAACACTTTGTCGCAGTCACTTCAAACGTAGCAAAAGCGACAGATTTTGGTATCGATGCAAACAATATTTTCCCTATGTGGGATTGGGTTGGTGGCCGTTACTCTCTCTGGTCAGCGATTGGCTTACCGATTGCACTTTTGATCGGTATGGATAACTTCAGGGCTCTACTCACGGGTGCGCATCAGATGGATGAGCACTTCGCCACAGCGCCACTGACAGAGAATATGCCGGTTATCATGGGATTACTCTCCCTATGGTACGGAAACTTCTTTAATGCTCAGTCCCATGTCGTATTAACCTACGATCATTACCTACGTGGTTTACCCGCTTATTTCCAGCAGCTCGATATGGAAAGTAACGGTAAGTCAGTCACCTTAAATGGTACTGATGTTGACTACAGCACAGGTCCCGTCATTTGGGGGGGCGAAGGCACTAATGGCCAACATGCCTACCACCAGCTATTACATCAAGGTACCGCACTGATCCCTGCCGATTTCATTATGCCGCTGCAAAGCCATAATCCTATCGGTGAGCACCATGACCAATTAGCGTCAAACTGCTTCGGTCAAACCCAGGCCTTAATGCAAGGTCGTACTTTTGATGAAGCTTTAGCCGAACTTGCTAATAGCGCATTATCCGCCACAGAGAAGCAGCTGATCGCTCAACATAAAGTCATGCCTGGTAACAAGCCGAGCAACACCTTACTTATGGATAAGCTCACTCCAAGTACCCTAGGCGCTTTAATTGCCTTGTATGAACATAGAACCTTCGTTCAAGGTGCTATTTGGGATATCAACTCCTTCGATCAATGGGGTGTAGAACTCGGTAAGAATCTCGGTAACGATGTGTTAGCACGCATTGGCGCAGAGCAAGATTCCGATGCTTTAGATGCCTCAAGCAACGCATTGATTAACCTTTATCGACAAGGCAAAATCTAATCGAACAAAAAGCCAGCAATTGCTGGCTTTTTAATTCTACCCCGTTCTTTTTATTAAGTTTTCCTGCTTAACTCCGCTCTACTTCTGCATATAACATCAATGACATATCACTCAAAGTTCATTTCAACTTAACACAAATGAAACATAATTCTTGTACCCTGTTTTAAAAATATGTTATTTAATCGCTGACAAAACATACAACAACAGGAGGTTGCCATGGATCGTTTAGATTATGGTTGTGCGCTAGATGAAGTCGTTGAAAGACCCGATCGTTCGCGAGGCTCCAATAAAAAGCGTAAATGGCGTGAAATCGAAGCGTTAAAAGATAAGCATCGTTTGCTCAAAGAACTCCAAGAAATCGATAATAACTTTAACTACGACATTGATGCTATCCAGTTGTAATTACATGTTTATATGAGCTAGTTATCATTTCAAAACATGAATAGAAAAGCGCCCTTCGGCGCTTTTTTTATTTACAACTATTGGAGCAAACAGAATATAAGCGGGGGTATGACCTTACGAGCCGGAGCTTTAAAAACACATCAAAAAAACCAGTAAGTTACGATAAAAACCAACGTCATCAACACCGATAATACTTTACAAATCCCAACCAACTTTGGCTCACGAGACATCGCCGTCAGAATCAAAAATGTGCTCCTCAACCTTATAAAAACACCAGCTTAAGCCCACAATATGGACCCAATAAACTAAAGAGTATTAGTCAGACGCTGTGAGATAAACCCGTAAATCTTCAAATTCTTTCTGCTCTCGATCAAGAAACAAAGGATCATCGATCAGCGATTTCTGACACTCTAACTCAATAACTTGCCAATCTTGCTCAGTTAAACTTTTAGCTAACAAAGGAAATATTTCCCGTTCCTCCATCTGCATATGTCGCTCTTGCAATGCGACATACTCTGCAAAATCAACAATCAGTTTCTCGCGGGCAACCACAATATCACTGAGGATCAAGTTTAAAGTCGCCATCAAGGTGGCCGAGGATTGGATCACCGACTCATGTTCGGCACTCAATTTATCGATAGTATCGTTCGTTTTATGGGCTAGGTAGTAGGCATAAATAATGTCTTCAATGGGATGATGGCAACGTTCAGCATATCCTTGCATATATTCAACAATATCGCGCACGACGCTGAAGTTGATTGACTCACCTTCGGATAGTTTCATCTGCTTGTTTTTTAAAACATTTAGCAATACAGCTATATGTTTATGATCATGCATGAGTCTTTTAAGCATAATGCCTCCTGAATATGGGTCTGACTATTGATACTAGCCAAGTCGTGAACTAACACCAATATAACAGGCTAAAACCTGTTCACTTTATGACGTTGATCAAGTAAATCACATACCAAACAGTAAACAGACCACAAACATTAGCACGTCTCGGCATATTTCAGGGAAATTTAGCTGTTTATCTCACCACTTTGCGATTTCTAATCACTTTTTTATTCGTAAATACCACAACCACATAGTCATTTGGCAAGCTGATGTAATTGCTGTTGTAGCTTTTTAAACTCAAGTCTTAATACTTGCTGCGATTCGATTTGCTGCGCTTCATCGACATCCTTAACTGCAAGATACGGGTAATCTTTGAGCAGTTTTTGTTCCAGCACGAATGCTTGCTCAGTCTCCTTCGCTTCGATGAGGACTTGTAACCGATGTAAATACTCAGTCAATGACACTTGATTGATTTCAGCAGACTCAGATAATTTTTGTGCATTCATAGACCTTGCAGCGATAGCGGGGCTAATTGTATCCTGCTGCTCAATTGCTCCCAATGCGGCTTTAGCTTGCTGCATTTCCGTCTGTCTTTTATGTTCAGCCACGGCTTCTGTTTGCATTTTTAAAGATTGCATCGCTTCAGTATCAGCCATTCTTGCCATCGTTTGTGGCGCGGGGGCACTCATCACCATAGGACTTGGAACAAGTGTATCTTCGACTTGAGGTCGATTCAGCACCAGCAGACCAACAACAAGCACTAACGATGCCGCGCTCGATAACGCCCAAGGATGGCGTCGCCAGACAGAACTTGGCGCTTCAACGGCGGTTATTTTGCTTTGATGCATTTCAGCTAAGTGAGTTTGCGCCAGCTGTAAGATATCTTGATCGAGTTGCTGCGGTGGAACCTCTAAGGCCTGTTGGCGATACCAAGCCAGCACTTCCTGTTGTAATGCGCGCTCATCAGCACTTGAAGAATTACTCATGACCCGCCTCCTGCCATTTCGCGCTGACACAATCTTTTAGGCTTTGGTAAGCATAACGAATACGGCTTTTAGTCGCTTCTAAGGTCACGCCCGCAATGTCGCTAATTATGGCAGCCGTAAAACCCATTTCAATATTCAGGATAAATGCCTCTTTCTGAACTTGGGGTAACAGTGCGATACAGGCCTTTAGCAATAAGCTCTTTTGCGCTTCTTGCCACTGCACATCGGGCTTATCTTGCTCACCCGCCACAAAAGTATCGAGTCCGGCATCATCTTCATCAGTAGCGACTAAATCCACGGGCTTAACCGCCCGTACATGATCAATCAATAAGTTATGAGCGATACGATACAACCAGGTAGTAAACTTAGCACTGGCTTCATAGTTAGCCGCAGCGCGGATCACCCGCCCCCAGGTTTCTTGATACAAATCTTCAGCTAACTGCTTATCACCTAACTGGCGTACAAAATAGCGATAGAGTGCACCTTTGTGCTTCAGGTATAACTGTTCAAATGCTTTTGAATCGCCCTTGGCATAGCACAACATCAATTGCTCATCTGAGTGCTCATGGTTTGATAATTGCGCTATTGCTAATGCCACGGGAAATTCCTCATCATTGGGGTTAGCCCCACGAATTTACTTTTACTATTGTAATCTCTCATTGCGCGTATTGCTCTTGTCTCTCACTGGCTCGCCATGAAGCTTATCTTGGGGAGGAAAAGGTTTATCCGTACCATCGAATACCTTCTTAATCGGCACATGATTAGATTGCTCTATGGCCGCGGCGGTTTCCATTAATTGCACAAACTCATGGCGATATCCAAAGGGATCGTCCCCTAATGCCGAACGTGCTAACTGGCTTAACTTAGTATAATCAAATTGATGTAGATAATGGCTGCCATTCAGTAATTGCCCTAATCCTGCAACCGCTGCTGCAAATCTAAAATCATCACTCGCTTGTTCTAACAGCTTAACATTTTGGTCTAACCTGATGGGATAACTCAGTAACTGACTCTGTGTTTGCTCTGGCAGCTTGTATCTCAGTTTAAGGAAAGCGATTTCTTCACGGCTGTATTTTTCTTGCCCCGTTTGAGCATCAACGCCATATCTGAGTTTATCATTCGCCATCTGCCCTGCTTCAACATATCTTAATTCATATAAGGCAGTCACTGTATGACCCGCGCCAATTTCGCCCGCATCCACCTTATCGTTGTTGAAATCCTCCCGTGCTAAAGCACGATTCTCATAACCGATTAGACGATACTCAGACACTAAGGCCGGATTAAACTCCACTTGCACTTTGACGTCTTTAGCAATAGTGAACAAGCTTGAACTTAACTCGTCCACCAGCACTTTTCGCGCTTCATTCAGGGTATCGATATAGGCATAGTTACCATTGCCCTTATCCGCTAATTGCTCCATGAGTTGATCGTTGTAATTCCCCAAACCGAACCCTAAGGTTGTCAGGCCAATACCATGATCTTTTTCCTTCTCAATCAAGGCAATCAAATCATCAAAATCTGTCATACCAACGTTGAAATCACCATCAGTCGCGAGGATGACTCGATTAATACCATGGGGGATAAAATGCTTTTTCGCCAATTGATAGGCTTGTGTGATTCCTTGCCCACCATTGGTTGAACCACCTGGGCTCAATTGCTCTAACGCATAGGTTAAAGTTTGAGTGTCATTCCCCGACGCGCCATCGAGGACGATACCGGACGCCCCTGCATAAACCATAATAGAGACTTTATCCTGCGCGCTTAATTGCGCCGTCAGCAACTTGAGTGCTGTTTGCAGTAAAGGCAATTTATCGGTAGATGCCATAGAACCTGACACATCGAGCAAAAAGACTAAGTTACTGGCACCTAACTGAGATTTAGATAAGTCATACCCTTTAAGACCAATCCGTAACAGCATCATGTCATCGTTATAAGGGGATGGCGCAAGCTCTGTCGTAACGCTAAACGGCGCGGTATTTTTAGCAGGTAAAGGATAATCGTAGGCAAAATAATTAAGCATTTCCTCGACTCTGACTGTACCTTTCTCGGGCAAGCGCCCTTCCCTCAGCATCCGCCTTAAGGTGGCATAACTACCAGTATCAACATCGATGGAAAACGTCGATACTGGGATTTCTCCTGCCACCATGATGCCATTTTGCACCAGCGGCTCGAATTTATTTTGTGCTAACGGAATCGCAGCATAGTCTGACGGCATTGGAGCTATGCTCATTCCCATCACTGCACCATGGGTAGACATTTGCATCGGCGCCGCGACTCTGGCCATCTCAATCTGAGTAGCATCACGCATTTCAGCACGGCGCAGTGACACTTCTTTATGACTCTGCTCGGCTTGTAGCTCCGCTTGTCGTTGTTGAGCCTCAGAGCCTTTACCGCCACAGGCCGTTAAACTCAGCATGACTAAGAATAAAGCTGCGCTATTGCTCGCCGATATGCTGACGCTTCCCCAAGATAATAAGGAATGTGCAATGGTTTTCTGGGAGTATATTGTTTTCATGTTGAATGCCTTTGATGTTGACCTAAGGCTGTAAACGGTACAAATGACTAAAAGGGTTAAAGTATCAAAATATTTTACAAACCACTCTTAAATGAGAATCAAACAGCCTCCAAGCACACTATTTATACAAAACAAAGTATTTTCAATCGTTTTTGCAATCAAGCTCACACTGCGTCTTGTATCAGGTCACTAAAATAGAAGCTTGTTACTCGCCTCGCTATGGGACCCACTCGTGTCACACTCAGCTCATTTGTTTTCCCTAAGAATCGCCCACGCACTCACAGAAGCTTGCGTGAAGGATAAGTATTCGTTTAAACGTTTTGGGCAAGATCTTCTTGCAGGTCTCACTGTCGGCATTATTGCCATTCCGTTAGCAATGGCATTAGCCATTGCCAGTGGAGTTGCACCTCAATACGGTTTATACACTGCGATTGTCGGCGGCTTTATTATCGCCATATCTGGCGGCTCACGTTATAGCGTGTCAGGCCCGACAGCGGCATTCGTGGTATTGCTCTATCCAATAGCCCAACAATTTGGTTTAGCAGGATTATTAATCGCGACTGTGATGTCCGGAATGATACTCGTCGGCATGGCAATGCTGCGACTTGGCCGATTAATTTTGTATATCCCTGAATCCGTCACCTTAGGCTTTACCGCGGGGATAGGTGTCGTCATCGCTACCTTGCAGCTCAAAGATTTTTTCGGACTCGATATAGCCCAGATGCCAGAGCAATATCTGGCTAAGTTGATGACATTAGCTCAAGCCCTACCCTCGGTGCATTTACCTAGCCTACTGGTAGCATCCGCGACCTTAGCGACTATGCTACTTTGGCCAAAACTCAAAACACCCGTGCCAGCGCACCTTCCAGCTATTATACTCGGCACTATGTTCGCCTTGGTTCTCAATGCCATGGGTGCAGATATAGAAACCATAGGAACCCGTTTTCACTATCAACTGAGTGATGGCACCACAGGCATGGGAATTCCTGCCGTATTACCCAGTTTCGAATGGCCTTGGCTGCAAGCTGGCGCGAATGGCCAAGCCTTTCAGTTTAATCTCGCGACCTTTCAAGCCTTATTACCTGCCGCCTTTGCCATTGCCATGTTAGGCGCAATTGAATCACTACTTTGTGCAGTGGTACTCGATGGCATGACAGGTAAACGTCACAGTGCCAACAGTGAATTACTAGGGCAAGGTATAGGTAATATCATCACGCCGTTTTTTGGTGGTATTCCAGCCACTGCAGCAATTGCCCGTAGCGCGGCAAACGTCAAAGCAGGCGCTCAGAGCCCGATAGCTGCCATGATCCACGCCATAGTAGTCTTAATTGGTTTAGTCGCCTTAGCGGGCGTATTAGCTTATTTGCCCATGTCAGCCATGGCAGCCCTGCTACTTGTTGTGGCTTGGAACATGAGTGAAGCCCACAAAGCACTACATTTAATTAAAACTGCGCCCACCAGCGATATCATGGTTTTTGTCAGTTGCTTTTCATTAACGGTTATTTTCGACATGGTGATCGCCATCAGTGTGGGAATTATCCTTGCTGCCTTGCTGTTTATGAAAGAAATTGCCGAGATGACAAAGCTTTACGATATCAGCACCAACAAGCGTTATGTGGATCAAGAGCTACCTGCCGATTGGACTGTCCTCAAAATTAACGGGCCGCTATTCTTCGCTGCTGCTGACCGCATTTTCTCCGAAATCGCGAGTCTCACCGAAGATAAACAAGTGATAGTGCTTTATCTCGATGGAGTATCTATTCTGGATGCGGGAGGATTAGCCGCACTGACGAAGCTGATTGAAAAATGCAAAGCGAATAAGACTAAGCTCATTATCGCCGATCTGCAGTTCCAGCCCATCCGAACGCTGGCAAGAGCCAAGATCCAGCCAATTGAAGGTGTATTGAAGTTTTACTCGACCCTACGTGAAGCCATGACAGAAGCGCCAGTCATCACTCAGCAAACAGAAATCACTACGGATAAGCAAATACTGTAAACCTTGCAACCCAATATCAGCTGCTTATCACTGCAAACTAACGCCAAAGGCCAAAGGCCAACCTCAGTGTTGGTCTTTTTTATTGCTCCATCACCTCACCTATTCATCGCCGCGAAAGACGTTTTTTCACACGCAAAAACGGGCAGAAATCGCTAGGATCATGGTATTATTCAGCGCCATGATGCTAGCTACCGGTGACGGCGAGACAAGCATCAACTGTACCTAGACCTGAAACAAGGTCAAAATATAATTAAAATTAGTGAGTTAAGGAGTTATCATGCAAGCCCTTGTTGCTGTTGTTATGGGTTCTAAAAGTGATTGGCCCACAATGGAAGCCGCCGCTGAGATAATGGATAAACTGCAAGTGCCTTATCATGTTGAAGTGGTTTCCGCCCATAGAACGCCAGATAAACTCATGGAGTTTGCAGCCTCTGCCGCCGAACGTGGTTTTAAAATCATCATTGGTGGCGCTGGTGGTGCAGCGCACTTACCCGGTATGATTGCCTCTAAAACTCGCTTACCCGTATTAGGTGTACCAGTCCAAAGTAAAGCCCTATCCGGCATGGATAGCTTATTATCCATCGTTCAAATGCCAAAAGGCATCGCCGTCGGCACCTTAGCCATAGGTACAGCAGGCGCATTCAATGCGGGATTATTGGCCTGCCAAATCCTTGCGAATAACGATGCAGAATTAGCGGCTCGTGTTGACGCTTTCAGAGAAGAACAGACCCGTGCGGTACTGGACAATCCAGACCCGAGGGAAGTCTAATGACCCAGACAAGCACTAAACCTAAGGTTTGGGTATTAGGTAATGGTCAGCTGGGCGCCATGTTGACCCACGCTGGTGAGCCATTAGCGATTGAAGTTAACGCCGTCGATATCATGACGCCTTCGGATGACATTCTGCCACTCGCGCCCCACGACATTATTACCGCCGAGCGCGAACAGTGGCCAGAGTCCGCCCTGAGTTTACAACTCAGCTCACACCCCCATTTTGTTAATGGTCCGGTATTTAGCCGTTTAGCCGACCGTTTTAGCCAAAAGAGTCTACTCGACCAGCTCAACGTTCCCACGGCGCCTTGGACCTTAGTCGACGATAACACCCAAGTCGATACCCTGTATCAGCACTATGGTCCTAGAGTCTTGATGAAACGCCGTACTGGGGGTTATGACGGTAAAGGTCAACATTGGCTAAAAGAAGCCGAAGCGGGTGATATTCCAAACGATTGGCGTAACCTTGCGATTGCTGAGCAAGCGATTAATTTTGATGAAGAAGTATCATTGGTTGGCGTGCGTACTCGCAAAGGCGAATGTGTGTTTTATCCGCTGACGCTGAACTTACATCAGGACGGCATTTTAATGGCGTCGATTTCGCCACTAGCACGCTTAACCCCCTTGCAAGCCCAAGCCGAAACTATGCTCAGCGCTATTATGCACGAACTTGAATACGTTGGCGTAATGGCGATGGAATGCTTCCGTGTTGGCGATGAGTTACTGGTGAATGAGCTGGCACCGCGAGTGCACAACTCTGGCCATTGGACTCAAGCCGGAACCCATATGGATCAATTCCAGCTGCATCTTAGAGCACTTTGCGGAATTGCGATCCCACAGCCACAAGTGAATTTTCAGTGTGTTATGGTCAACCTTATCGGTATCGATAATGACCCTCGCTGGTTAAGTTTGCCCAATGCTGAGTTGTACTGGTACAACAAAGAAGTTCGCCCAGGCCGTAAAGTCGGACATTTAAACCTATCAGTGCCAAATCAAACTGTGCTCAACCAGAGCATAGCCGCACTGCAAACTTGGATGCCAATCCAATACCAAGCACCATTAGCTTGGATATTGGCCGAATACGCAGAAAATTCGCGTTAATTCAGTATTTAGTACCAAAATCACTGATATGAAATTGTTCACAGTTTCATATCAGTTTATATTTCAATTTTCGTTATATACTTAACTGAACTCAGTGTGAATACGTTAGTGATGTATAGCATTCAATGATTACTAGCAATGACACAGATAAAGGAATAGTCGAGTGAAATTAAGGGATAATTTCAAACGTAAGACCATAGATCGCTTAGATTATCGCTATCATCTGCTACTGCTTATAGTGCCGATATGTCTATTCATCCTGCTGTTTATCTTTAATGCACCCACAGAAAATTGGACTATCCTGCCCTTACTGTTTGTTTGCATCATTTATATTTTTGCCTACAGCCTAATTTACTATTTGCATCAGGGTCGTTTAACTCGACTATGGCAGCATTTAGAGCAAGTCGTCACCATCAACGATGCCATCTATGAACTCGCCCATCTCTCGAGCCATTATAAAAATGAGCATGCCTTTCTGGACGCCTTACTCAATAAAGCCGTGTACGTGATTAATGGTGCCGAAATGGGCAGCATCATTAAAATCAACGAGGTGAATAATAAACTGTATTTTGAATCTGTCGTGGGGCTCGATTTAGCAAAACTCAGACAACTGGATTTTACCTTAGAGCAAACTTTTGAATATCGACTCACTGAAGGGAGATGCGATCAAGTGGTGGTCATCAATGATATGAAGAATATCAATGCGGCTAGCACCTTAACGGAAGATGATCAAAAAGTGTTACTCTCAGTGTCGAAGCAGCCGATACGCTCAACCCTGTCTAGCCCAATTCGTATTGATGGCAAACTGTATGCCATGCTCAATCTCGATAGCAGTAGCCTTGGCGCCTTTAGCGATTACGACCGCAATCTTGTCTCTATCCTAACTCACGAAGCTAGCAATGCCATTGCGCTCTATCAGAAGTCACTGCAGATCACTAAACTCGCCAATTTTGATCCATTAACAGGACTTTATAATCGAAAGAATTTTGAAGATGAACTGCACCACTGGCAACACAAGCCTCACTTAGGCAGTTTTTTAATTATTATCGATATGGACAATCTCAAGTCCATTAATGATGCCTATGGGCACCAGATGGGTGATGTTGCCATCAAGCGAACAGCCACCGCCATGCTCACCTATTGGCAAAATAAAGGCATTATTTCCCGTTTTGGTGGCGATGAGTTTGTCGCTTTATGCCATGGGCCGTTAGCTCAAATTGAACAGGACTTAGATGATATGCGCAAAACCTTGAATCAAGGTTCAGAGCTTAGCCTAGGTTTTAGTTTTGGTATTGCCCCCTTCGAAGCCGATTGGTATCAATCCTTTAAGACTGCAGATCATGCTATGTATGAGCAAAAGCGTGCAAAGAAAAAAGCCATTCAGGCATTAGAAACCTTCGCAGTGAAAGCGCAATAAATCAATTGAAGTCAGGTGCTACAGCCAATGTCAAAAGGCTAATATCAACAATCAGTAAGCGTCGGAGTTTAAGATTTGAGTTTACTATCTCGATTAGCTATCTCGATTAAATATCTAAATTGAACACCGACAGTCAGCCATTCTCACTTAAGTGGCTGACAATGATATAGAAACGTAATCTTAACCAAAAAATAAACGCCACAGCCAAGATGAATCTAAATCTTCTTGGCAGGTTTTATATTGAGCCGCGTAGCGTTTCGACCTCGCATCCACCTTGTTCGCCACTTTCACTAACCACGCCTTAGATTTATAACTGCCACGGCGATAACCGCCCCAGCCTTCGTGATAATTAAGATACTGCGCCCGCGCATCCCATTTAGATACACCATTTATCTTATGGGTTTTGCTAATAAACCAGCCCATAAAATCCAAGGCATCATCGAAATCACTGCGGCTCGACCAACTGTTTCCCGTCTCACGCACATAATCATCCCACGTCATGGTCTTAGCCTGCGCATAACCATAGGCATCGCTGGCACGGCCAATAGGGATAAAACCTAAAAAGTATTCCATCGGTGGCGCGGCGTTGTGCTTGAATGAACTCTCTTGATACATCATAGCTAACGGCACATGCACTGGCACACCCCATTTATCACGGACATCTTTAGCGGCATCGTACCAATCTCTGTGTTCTTGAAATATCTCACACAAATTTTCGGGAGACTTAGGCGGAGATGTCGCGCAACCTGAAAAGATGCCGAGACTTGCGCAGAGTAAGATAGCGGAGGACTTATTCATTAATATCATGTTCTTTGGAGAGTTAGCTCGCGCCATGATGTCATAGACTCAGGCTGAGGCAAGCATAAAAAGCCTTTTTTGCGCTTAGAAGATCTCAGCGCTAGGGGCTAAATCAATATGACTTAAATCGTATGTTGCTGGCTTACCACTTGAACTTAACACTTTGGCTATTTCGTTTCGGGACTCAGCTCAAACTGACACTCATGATCTTCTTGCTGCCACACGCCGGGTTCCCAATACGCAGTGTCTTTACCCATATAGCGCTTATCGGTGTGAAATAACGCACCGATATGATAACGCTGATGACTTTCAACATTGAGCTTGAATACTTTGGGTGTCCGCGCGGCAAGCGTGACTGACAAACTTGGATCATCAATCAGCTCCGCAACGATAAATTCATATTCGCCAGGCGCTAACTGATAATTAGGCTTAGAAACGACTGCCTGCCCGTTTAAATGGGTCACCACCACTCGATACCAGTGAGTACTGGCATCGGGCTGCAAATAACCCGACACAGTACCACAGCCCAGTGGGTCTTCAGGTGACGCGGCGCAGCCAGATAACAAGGCACTGAACCCAATCAAAGCTGCGCGGGCACGTAGGCCAGTGAAAGAGAATAACCCCTCTTTCACGGCTTCACTCCAAAGTAATCTTCCAGATAATCATCGAATGAAACTGCACTCTGCGCCGCCTCTAGTTCAGCTTGCTTGTTAAGCGAACTCGATGCTTCAGCTTGATACTGCGCTATGGTCTTGCTCGACAAGGGATAATCGATAAAGTATTGGTAGTATTGCTGCGCTAACGTCATTACCCACTGACCATGATCTTGGCCCTTGTTGATCACGTTTTGAAGTACTTGTCCCGACAGGGTTAAATTCGGATCTTCAGCCGCTTTACGCCAATGGGCCAAAGCCACTTGATAATCCGTCCCCTCACCATCGAGCAATACTGCCAAAGGTTGCAAGGCATCAAACAACTCTTCTAACCAAGATTTAAGCGAACGTGAACCGTCTGCGGTTAATAACTCAAGCCCAGGTTTACGGCCTTCAAGCACCACAGCTTTAAGATTCGCGCTTAATCTCGCCTCTTCGCTCGCCTCAGACTTAGGCGACTGCGTTAATAAACAATAGAGCAGGAATAAATCAAGGAAACGCACTTGTGTCGCCTCAATGCCAACTGGGCTAAATGGATTAACATCCAACGCTCTCACTTCAATGTATTCCACCCCAGCACGGGCCAGAGCTTCAGACGGTTTCTCGCCACTACGTGTGACCCGTTTCGCACGGATTGGCGAGTAGAACTCGTTTTCAATCTGCAATACATTGGCATTAAGTTGACGATACTCACCATCGACTTTAACGCCGATATTAGCAAAGTTTGCTGAAGGCATTTTAGTGGCAGCATTCACGCCAGCCAGATACTCAGGCAAAGAGTTATAGCTGATATTTAGATCTTCTTGCTCTTTGTTGGTGTAGCCTAAATCACTCATACGCAACGAAGTAGCATAGGGCAGATACAGAGTTCCATGGCCCGTTTTTTCAAACTTGAGGTCGGTTTTTTGATCTTTAATAAAGGAGCTACATAACGCTGGCGAGGCACCAAATAAATAAGGTAGTACCCACACTAAACGGCGATAGTTACGGATCAAGCCGAAATAGGATTCTGAAATAAAATCATCGTAAGTTAACTCTTTATCACTTAACTCATACAGACTTTGCCATAATTCTTGCGATACCGAAAAGTTAAAGTGCACCCCAGAGATGATCTGCATCAGGGCGCCATAACGATAGGTTAACCCCTTACGATACAAGGTTTTCATCATGCCAGTATTCGATGAGCCATAGCGGGCAACGGGGATCTGTTGCTCATCTTTCACATAGCAAGGCATGCTCACGGGCCACAAACGCTGACCATTTAAGTGGCGCACGCTGAAGGCATGAGTCTCAGTTAACCCTGTGAGAAGTTGCTCAACATTGTGATTTACTGGCGTAATAAACTCGAGCAAGGCTTCACTGTAATCCGTCGTAATACGTGAATGCATTAACGCCGAGCCTAAGGCTTCGGGATGCGAGTCTGTAGCGAGATAACCAAACTCATCAATCCGCAACGCCTCACGTTCTATGCCACGTAACATACCCAAGAGTGCTGTGCGCCCATTGGCGTCCGAGAGATGTTGTACTAATTCATTGAATGACTTCAATTTGCGCTTCTCTAATTGGTGATTCGCTATCGCGACAAGGTTAACAGTCAGACCTTTATTTTGAGGCTTATCTTGCAAAATATGCCTCAAAATAAATCTAAACCTGTCTGTGGGGCAAGCCAAATTCACACCTTGTATGATTAAAAGCAGACGGTGACAGCTAATGCTGTCACCGTCTTTCGATGTAAATCCGGTAAATATAGAGCAAATAGTCGTTAACTAATGCCCCCGTCTATCTACCTATATAAGGGCGAAATACTAATTTACAATACTAAAGTTTCAATTGGATAGCCCAATACCGCTAAATCCGCTTCAATTGTCGCTTTATCTCCCACCACCAGAATCACCATTTTATTGATATCTAGCTCGGAAGCCGCGAGGGCATTGAGTTCATCTTTTGTTACAGTATTAATGATCTTGTCCTGTTGAGTCGTAAAATCTTGACTCAATTGGTAACGTTGGATCATCCGCATAAAGCCCGCTTTTTGATATGGTGTTTCATAATCAAGAGCTTGCCCTTGAGAGACTGAATTACGCATAAAGGCAAGTTCAGCATCTGTCATGCCCTGCTGCTGATAAGCACTGATTTCTTTTACAAACTCAATGAGTGCTTTCGCCGTCACGTCACTGCGAACGTTACTTGATGCGACAAAATCGCCCACTTCAGCACCGCCAGTAAAACGAGTGCGAGCACCATAGGTATAACCTTTATCCTCACGTAAATTCAGGTTGATACGGCTATTGAATGCGCCGCCTAACGGATAATTCATCAGATAGGATTTAAAATAATCGCCTGTGGCATCGTAAGGTAATGCGCGCTTGGCAATATTGATTACCGATTGCGCCGCACCAGGTTTATCAATCACATAAATTGTGCCGCCTTTTAATGCAGGGAGTGGCTTAAGTGGCGGTACCACAGCTGCTTCTCCTTTCCACTGGTTTAATCCCGCTAATTTAGGCAGCAATGCAGATTCAGATAAATTAGCAACAGTGACAATTTTAGCGTTGCCGCCTTGATACTGCTGGGCATAAAACGCTTTTACATCGGCTAACGTAAGCGCCGCGACAGAATCGAGCGTGCCAAGATCATTCACACCTAACGCATTGTCTTTACCGTATAACAAGGACGACAACGCCGTATCAGCCAGATAGCTAGGATCGGACTGCATATGCTGGATCTGTTGTAATTGCTGCTGTTTCACTCGCGCAAAGTCAGCTTCGCTGAATGCTGGCTGAAACAGCTTTTCTTCCATAATCGCCAGCGTCTCATCTAAATGTGCAGTCAGAGCCGATACTTTGATCGAACTTTGATATTCAGACGCACTAAAGTCGACACTACTACCTAGCATTTCTAAGGCTTGTGATAGTGCTTCACTGCTGCGCTTCTGGCTCGATTCATTAAGCATTTCCGCAGTCAGCGTTGCTAAGCCTGCTTTTTCGACGGGTATGAGTCTGTGGCCACCATTGAGATAAACAATTAACTCAACTGTTGGTGTTTCAGTACTTTGGGTGCCCATGACTTCGATGCCATTGGCTAAGGTTTTTGTCCAAATTTTAGGTACTTTAAGCATAGGTGCAACGCCAGATGCAGGCATCTTAGTCCGATCAAAACTTGAAACAAGTTCAGGCTTGGGCAAATCCCCCTCTACCGCAGTGTGTGCAATTGGCAACGTTGCAGGCGTGAAGTTATCTGCATGGGCAATAAGTGATGTCATTCCCTGCGGCACCACACTCATAACCACCATAGGTTTATCTTTAATGTATTGCTTAAACACGCGCATCACATCGTCTTTGGTCACATTGGCATAACGATTCAGATCTGAGGCAATCATGTTCGGATTGCCCGACAGCGTTTGGTTCATCGCTAAGGTCGACACTTTGCCAGAAACACTCTGCAGGCTATAAATGGTATCAGCCTCAAACTGCACTTTGACTTTTTGCAGATCATCATCAGTAACGCCACGTTGCTCAAACTCCTTAATCGAGTCGAGGATACGTTGCTCCAGATCCGCCAGTTTGCCGCCCTTTTCAGGATTGGCTAAAGCATAAATCGACATCTGACACGCAAGCTCTTGACAAGGATGACTCACATTAGCCTGCACCGCATAACCGTCCTTCACCAAGTTTTTATATAATAAGGATGTTTTACCACCACCTAAAATATTGGCTAACAGATCGAGCGCGGCCTCATCTGAATGTCTAGCGTATACAGTTGGAAAACCAATACGGATCAAAGGCAAGTGCACTTGATCTTCCATGGAGAGGTAACGCGTCTTGTCTAAGTTAACCAGCGCCTTTTGCTCTAACGAGACTTCAGGACCGCGGGGGATTTCACCAAAATATTTATTGACCCAAGCTAAGGTTTGCATTTCATCGAAATCGCCACCTATAGTCAAGGTCGCATTGTTAGGACCATACCAACGTTGGAAAAAGTGTTTAACATCGTCAACCGTGGCGCGATTAAGATCGTCCGGCCAGCCAATTACAGGCCAAGAATAAGGATGACCGACAGGGTACATAGCTTGGCTAAAACGCTCACTCATGCGGCCATAGGGCTGATTATCGATACGTTGTGCGCGCTCGTTTTTGACGGTTTCGCGCTGCACTTCGAATTTTTCACTAGTGAGTGCGGGCAACAAAAAGCCCATACGGTCCGACTCAAGCCACAACATTTTTTCTAATTGATTGTTGGGTACTGTCTCAAAATAATTGGTTCTGTCGGTATTGGTCGTGCCATTTAGGGTACCACCGGCTTCGGTAACCACTTCAAAATGCTGTTCATCGGCAACATGCTGCGAGCCTTGGAACATCATGTGTTCAAATAAATGCGCAAATCCCGAACGCCCAGCTAATTCACGGGCAGAGCCCACATGATAAGTGACGTCGACATGCACTAAGGGATCTGAATCATCTTGATGTAAAATAACCGTTAACCCATTGGCTAATTGGTACTTTTTGTAGGGGATCCCTACTTGCGAATCGGCCAATTGCACATTTTCGATAAGTTTAACGCCTGCGGGCAAGTTCACCGTAGTCGTTTCAGATGCACAACCCGCAAGTGCGGCAGAAATTGCGACCGCTAATATCCATTTCTTCAAAACATTCCCCTCATACATCAATGGGCCAAAATAAAGTGTTATAGCTAAAGTGCTGCGTAGCGTCATAGTGCGCTTAAATGATTAAGCATTGGGATTTATGACTCGCAAAATTAACACTAAGTTCCTATCTATACAGTAAATTCAGTCTAAACGGAAAAACACTCCCCGCCCTTGACCATTAAATGCATCCTAGAGCCATCATGCCATCCATTGCAGCACGGCAGCGGCAACAATTAAGTAACGAATTGTTTTACCGATTAAAATCATCACCAAAGAATGTATTAGCGGTAGCCTCAACCAACCCGCCAATAAACAGAGAATATCGCCGACAACTGGTGCCCATGAGAGTAACAACGCCCACACGCCGTAGCGTTCAATCAAGGCGAGCCCCTTTGCGTGTTTACCTGTCGCTAACGCTTCTGGTGATTTTGCGAGGCGACCTAAGCGACCTAAATAGAAACTGGTCATCGCGCCCAACGTATTGCCAATACTAGCCACCACGACCAGCGCAACCCAAGCCTCTGGGGTATTGTTTAATAACGCCACGAGTAAGACTTCAGATCCCCCCGGTAACAAAGTGGCCGCTAAAAAAGCGCCGGAGAACATAATACCTAACTCAGTCATAATGGCTTACTCAATGATAAATCTCTCTTTTTGTATTCAATGCGATGAGGTTTGCCATGGGTTAATTGAATGTTTCACTTAATCTTTTTACAACAAACTCACTTATCACAATAAGTTATAAGAAAAACGGTTTGTTATAACCCTAGCTCTGTCGATACAATAGGTTAACTATGGCAGGCAATAACCATGCGCATGACTGAGAGCGCGTTAACATCACGCTCAACTCGTTAAATACGAATCCTATCATCGCAGGCCTATTGGCTCACTCTTAATTTATTTTTCTGGAATATGCATGATCCTTCAAACCATTAGCCGCATTCCGTTTTGGCAAAAAGTCTTAGCAGGCTTTATCTTAGGTGCGCTCGTTGGCGTTATTTTAGGTGAAAGCGCCACAGTGCTAAAACCATTAGGTGATCTGTTCATTGGGGCCATTAAGATGTTGGTCGCGCCTTTGGTATTTTGTGCCATTGTCGTGAGTATCACATCGCTCAACTCGCAAACCAGTCTGAAACGCCTGAGCTTGAAAACTTTGGGTATGTTCATGCTGACAGGCACAATCGCCTCTCTGATCGGCTTAGCTGTGGGCTCAATGATCGACATGGGTGGCACCATGCAACTCACAACGACTGAAGTGCGCGAGCGTAATATTCCCGGTTTCGCACAAGTGTTGCTCGACATGATCCCTGTCAATCCTTTTGCTTCACTCGCTGAAGGCAAGGTACTGCAAATTATCGTGTTTGCAGCTTTGGTAGGTATCGCTATCAATAAAGTCGGCGAGAAAGCAGAGCCATTAAAACGCACCATTGAAGCAGGTGCTGAAGTCATGTTCCAACTGACTCGCATGGTCCTAAAACTCACTCCCATCGGTGTGTTTGGTTTAATGGCATGGGTTGTGGGTGAATATGGTTTATCAACCTTACTGCCTTTAGGTAAGTTTATCGGGGCTATCTACATTGCCGCCTTTATCCACATCATCTTCGTTTATGGCGGGTTAGTGAAGTTTGTTGGTGGTTTAAGCCCACTGCAATTTTTCCGTAAAGCTATGCCAGCACAGTTAGTCGCCTTTAGTACTTCCTCAAGTTTTGGTACTTTACCTGCGAGTACTCGTGCAGTCGAAACCATGGGCGTATCAAAGCGTTATAGTGCCTTTGTGATGCCATTAGGTGCGACCATGAATATGGACGGCTGTGGGGGTATTTACCCTGCGATAGCCGCTATCTTCATCGCTCAAATTTACAATATTCCGCTCGACACACTGGACTATGTGATGATCGCCGTGACTGCGACAGTGGCTTCTGTTGGTACCGCTGGCGTACCAGGAAGTGCGATGGTGATGTTAACTGTCACCTTAGGTGTGATTGGTCTGCCACTTGAAGGCATTGCCTTTATCGCCGCGATTGACCGTATTATCGATATGATCCGCACAGCAACTAACGTAACGGGCGATATGATGACTGCTGTTGTGATTGGTAAATCCGAAAATGAACTCGATGAAGCACAGTTCTATTCAAACGACAATCAAGACGTTACACCTGTGAGTTCGTAGCAATAACAATACTGTATAAAAAGTATTAAGCTAAATAATCAGTACCATTGACCACAGTAAGAGACCGCTTCGGCGGTCTCTTTTATTATCCTACAAACGGTCTTTAATCTATTGGCTTTAGAAGCCACAATCAACTTCGACAGTCCCTATAAACTGCAAAATAGGTTACTCAAATAAGATCAAGCTGTTAGACTCTAAAACTACTCTAACTCACACTTTAGCAGAACAAACAATGACGAGACTCTTCCTTATCCCGCTGATCCTATGTTTGTTTTGGACATTATTTTTAAAAGCCAACAAACTCACGCTAAAACAAGGCCGACGAGGTTTTATCTACATTATCGGTATAGGTGGCGGGCTGATTTTAATCCTTATGGCATTACTCTGGTTAACGGCTTAGGTTAATACCAAGGATTCATACTATAAATGAGTGACTTAACAAAAAGCCAACTCAATACTGAGTTGGCTTTAGTGATAAAACAGCGTTAACGACTAGAATAAATTCGAAGATAAACCCGCTAAATTTACCCACTCAGTCAAGCCCAATCAGTTAATCCACTCTGTCATCAGCCCAGCACGGCAAGTAAAATCCCAGCAGCCACAGCAGAACCTAGCACTCCTGCCACATTGGGTCCCATGGCGTGCATCAACAAGAAGTTATGTTGGTTGGCCTCTAATCCAACTTTGTTCACGACTCGTGCTGCCATAGGTACAGCCGACACCCCTGCGGCACCAATCAACGGATTAATCTTACCACCCGACAACTTACACATCAGTTTTGCCATCAATACACCTGCAGCAGTACCAATGCCAAATGCTAAAGCTCCCAATACCAAAATCCCTAAAGTTTCAAGCCGCAGGAATTGGTCGGCAGATAACTTAGAACCGACAGCTAACCCTAAGAAAATCGTAACGATATTGATAAGCTCGTTCTGCGCCGTTTTCGATAATCTATCCACCACGCCCGATTCACGCATCAAGTTACCAAGACAAAACATGCCCACTAGAGGTGTGGCAGCAGGTAAGAAGAGAATCGTTAATCCCAGTACCATCAAAGGGAAAATGATCTTTTCCTTCTTACTGACTTCGCGCAGCTGCTCCATTTTAATTTCGCGCTCAGCTTGGGTTGTCAGTAAGCGCATGATCGGCGGTTGAATAATCGGGACTAGTGCCATGTAGGAATAGGCCGCGACCGCAATCGCACCTAATAACTCAGGCGCCAGTTTTGAGGCGAGGAAAATCGCCGTTGGTCCATCAGCACCGCCAATAATCGCAATGGCCGCCGCGTCCTTCATAGTGAACTCAAATCCCGGCACTAAGTTCAGCGCTATTGCGCCAATCAGTGTCGCAAAAATCCCAAACTGCGCAGCAGCCCCTAATAACAGAGTTTTAGGATTCGCGATCAAGGCACTAAAGTCGGTCAGCGCACCAACACCCATAAAGATCAATAGCGGAAACACCCCAGTCTCAATCCCCACATGATAGGCGTAATACAGCATGCCACCTTCTTCGGTAAATCCCGCATGGGGAATGTTCGCCAGCACTGCACCAAAACCAATGGGCAACAATAGCAAAGGCTCAAAACCACGTACGATGGCGAGATACAAGAGCAAAGCGCCCACTGCCATCATCAACACTTGCCCGCCAGTAAAGTGAGCGATTCCCGTCTCGGCCCAAAAAGCTATTAAACCTTCCATAATGACTCCTACGCCAAGGCCAGTAATTGAGAACCCACAGACACTGAGTCACCTTCTTTCACCCAAATCTTAGCGATAATGCCATCGCCCTGTGCACGAATTTCAGTTTCCATCTTCATCGCCTCAAGGATGATCACGACATCGCCTTCACACACTCTATCGCCTGGAGAAACATGCACTTTGAAGATATTGCCCGACAGAGGCGCGCTCATTTCAAGCCTGATCTCTCCATGGCGCGCAGTTGGCATAGTGCTCGCCGTAGCAGTTTGCACGGCATGAACAATTTGGCCCTGTGGTTGGATTTGCGAAATCTCACCGCCGGCGGCGACTTCAACTACGTACTCTTGCCCTTCGACAGTTACCGTGTAGGTTTCAGGGCCACGATCCGCAGCATTAGTAGCAAGTGTCGCAGTCAACTCAGGTTTAGGCTCAAAGGCGCTTGGATCGTCACGATTCTTTAAGAACTGCAATCCTATTTGTAGGAAGAGTGCATAGGTCAGCACATCATCGTCATGCTCTGAAGATAGGCGAATGCCTTGTTCCTGTGCTTTATCAGCTAACTCAAGCCGTAACTTAGCCAGCTCCGGCTTTAATAAATCCGCAGGGCGACATGTAATAGCTTCAGCCCCTTGCAAGACTCTCGCTTGCAATGCAGCATCTACTGGCGCAGGCGTCGCGCCATATTCGCCCTTAAGCACGCCTTCAGTCTCTTTGGTCAGTGACTTGTAACGCTCACCCATTAGCACATTGATTACCGCCTGCGAGCCGACAATCTGCGATGTGGGCGTCACTAACGGCAAGAAACCTAAATCAGCACGTACGCGGGGAATTTCTTCCAATACCAAGTCCATCTTATCGGCCGCGCCTTGTTCCTTTAGTTGGCTCTCCATATTGGTCAGCATGCCACCAGGCACTTGTGCACGTAAAATACGCGAATCTATGCCTTTCAGCGCGCCTTCAAACTTAGCGTACTTCTTGCGCACGTCACGGAAGTAAGCGGCAATCTCCTCAAGCAACACCATATCGTAACCCGTGGCACGCTCAGTATCTTCCACCATAGCGATAACGGTTTCAGTTGCAGTATGTCCATAGGTTTGACTCATCGACGAAATTGCCGTATCGAGCACATCGATACCCGCTTCAATGGCTTTCTGATAAGTGGCGGTACTTAATCCTGTCGTCGCATGACAATGCATAGATAACACGAGTTGCGTTTGGGATTTTAGTCGACTGATAAGCTCAAACGCTTCCATAGGCTTAAGTAAGCCCGCCATATCTTTGATACACAAAGAATCACATCCCATATCTTCGAGACGTTTTGCCATATCAACCCAAGTCTCTATGGTATGCACAGGGCTAGTCGTGTATGAGATAGTCCCCTGCGCATGGCCGCCAACTTGGCGCACCGCTTTCACCGCAGTTTCGAGATTACGAACATCATTCATTGCATCGAAAATACGAAATACATCGACGCCATTAGTATGAGCACGCTCAACAAAACGCGTGACTAAATCATCGGCATAATGGCGATAACCTAATAAGTTTTGGCCACGCAGCAACATTTGCTGCGGCGTATCAGGCATTGCCTTTTTCAACTCACGAATTCTGTCCCAGGGATCTTCACCAAGATAACGAATACAGGCATCAAAAGTCGCCCCGCCCCAAGATTCCAATGACCAGAAACCGATCTTATTGAGTAACGGCGCTATAGGTAACATGTCATCAATGCGTAAGCGCGTCGCTAAAATGGATTGATGTGCGTCCCGCAATACGACATCAGTTAAAAATAATGGCTTAGCCACTGCTGTCGTAGAATTAGATACAAAAGTCATACTGCTCCCCATTACTTAATCTGTGAACGATACTGCTTTACCGCTAGTGAAATCGCAGCGACCATACTTGGCTCTAACGGTTTAGCATCAGATTGCGCTACCCTCTGCTGACTCTTAGCATGATTTTTAGCAAAACGTGCAGATGCAGCATCGACTGCACACCAACGCGCAACCAAATGAATCCCAAGGATTAGTACACTTAAAAATAAATAAACTAAGCCCATCCCCAAAAACATAATGCCAACGGCATCCAATAAAGATTGCGTTACATCCTCCATAGCTCCCCTACCCCTTACTCTCTAGATCCCTATCAACAGCGCGATTGCCCCAAAATCATCGCTATCGCATTACAAGTTCAAAATTCATCAAATGAACAGCTCCAAACTATGGTTCTTCCGTAAACAGACACATAGCGACCACCAATCAGAAAAATCGAATAAAAAATCACATTTCAAAGCTAACTAATCACACAACAAGAAAACCAGCTGAACTCAACCTGCTACGAACATAACCAATTGATAACAAAAAAACCATATCAATGTAAATTGGTCTTACCAATATTAAGTAGATCCACAGGCGGCAAGTTATTAATCCTCATAAATCGAGCGATTAATTCAATATTCCATAATGAAACAAGCATAATGTTGGATTTAAGCTGAAGTGATGTCTTAGGCTAAAAAATGATTCCTAAATTGAAAACAACGAGCATAGGAATAAATCAAGTGAAAAAATATGCAAATTTAACAATCCAAGTCACTGCTATTTGATTCTGAGAGAAGATAAAAAAGAATGTCGTTCTGAAGGCATTGATTGAAGAAGAGGAATGGGTTCAATCTAGACAAATTAAATCATCCATTTTGACAACTTAAGTATCCGCCTTGGTATCAACGCCGAGAAGTGCCCGACAATACGATCTGTGTATCGAACAGTTACCTTGAGAGATACGTAACAGTATTACCTCAGAAAACCTTAGCCTCTTAGTTATGCGCAGGATTAAGCAATAGGACAAGAACGAAATGAGGAAGCCTAAGAGCGACAAGTGAGTTGGCGAGTTGGTGAGTTGGTGAGTTGGTGAGTTGGTGAGTTGGTGAGTTGGTGAGTTGGTGAGTTGGTGAGTTGGTGAGTTGGTGAGTAATACCAATTATATTAATTATGTGATCTAATTGGTCATCAGTTTTTAATCATACAAAATATGAATCATCCCCACATCGCAGCCTTAGTAAAATCGGAGAAAAGTGCACGCAAACGTATGCGCTATCTTGCCTTACTCCATTTCACTGAAGGTCATTCTCGTACCGCCATCGCAAGCATGCTTAAGGTCAGTAGAACCAGTGTCAATCGCTGGGTCACCGCCTATTTAACCCATGGGCTGACTGGCCTT